>NZ_JAZDQN010000012.1:0-167486 GCF_036324125.1 Pseudomonas ulcerans
AGGTCGGCGGGATCGGGATCCTTGCGCAGGCTGCCGGCCCAGAGCAGGACGGTGCGTTCTCCCACCAGCCAGCGTTGTTCGCTGAGGCCAGGGGCGATGGCTTCGATTTGCTCGGGTTCGCCGGCGACCAGGAGCAGGCGGGTCTTGCGGCGCCAGAGGGGGCCGTAGAGGCTGCGCAGGGTTTCCACCAGCTTGATCCTGGGGTCGACCGGCTTTTTCGGCGGTGGCGGAGGTGGTGCCACAGGGTCGTGGTCGACCAGCCGGCGCACGCCGTCATGCAGGGTCTGCCAGATCAGCAGCACCATGATGAACAGCAGGGTCCAGGCCAGTCCGGCCACCAGCAGCAGTTCTTGCCAGGGTGTGCGCTGCGGGTCCGAAAAGTGCCAGCCCGCCGCGACCACGGCGACAATCACCGCCAGGGCGGCGGCCAGCAGCAGCACGGTGTGCAGCGGCGAGAATCTTGGGGTTTCAGCAGGTTGGGTCATCAGGTGTCACCACTCCCAGGGCCAGGGTGCAAGAAGGGTCGCTGGCCAGCCAGGCGCTGGGCATTGCGTTGAGTTGGGCATGGGCGGCGGCCAGGCTCAGGGCCACCGGCGCCTCCAGCTGTTGCAGTTCGCCGAAGTTGAGCAGCGGCGCGGCTGGCAGCGGGTTCCAGCCGAGTTCGGCCAGGGCCGGGGAAAAGCTCGCGCAGGCCTGTGTCGGGCCCTGCAGATGGCACTGGCGCAAGGCCCGCTCGGCGACCTCGGGCAAGGCGTCGCGATCGGCGACAAAGGCTTCGCCACGGGCAATGCGCACGCCACCGCTTTTGCCCAGCAACCAGAGCAGCGCCGCCTCGCCGCCGGGCAGTTTGCTGTCCTGGCGCCCCGGCAGTGATTCGCAGCCGGCGCAGAGCACCAGGGCCTCGGCGTCGGCCTGGTGCAGGGCGTCGATCGCCTGGTCCAAACTGTCCAGCCCCGTCCAGGGCCGGGGCTGGTCGGGCAGCACGACGTTGAAGCGCCGCCCCGTCTCCTCGGCAAACACCTGCCAGGCCTCGGCCGAGCCCTGCCAATAGCAGTGCAGCAAGGGCGCGCTGAAGGGCTCGCTGCGCTGCGCCTGCAACTGCATCGCCAGCAAGCGCGCCAACTGCAGTTCGCGGCGGGCCTGGCCCTTGCCCAGCACCTGGGTCGAGCGCAACACCTGGCCGCCCTCCTCGGCCTTGGCCTGGGGCGGCTTGCGCTCGGCCTCGAACAGCCCGGCGCGGTCGTCCGGCACGCTGCAGGCCGGGCCGATCAGCACCAGATCCACCAGCGCGGCCTGTTGCCGATGGTGGCTCCACCAGCGCTGTTCAACCTGCTCCACGGCGGCGCCGTAGCAAGCGGCGTTATGCCGGTTGAAGCGGAACGCCAGCAGCCGCAGCAGCAACGCCAGCAGCCACGCCACCAGGGCCAGGGCGCCGAGCGCTGGCAGCCAGTCTTCCAGCCAGGGGCGCAGCAGCACGCCGGCACAACCGACCAGGGCCAGCACCACCAGCCCGCCGACCATCCAGCGCAGGTACTGCGGCGGCGGACGCAAAGGCCAGGCAGCAAAATGCGGCGCCGGCTTCATAGGTCCACCAGGGTGTCGGGCATGGAACTGACCAGGGAACAACCGCAGTTGCAGCGGTGGCCATGCAGCGCCACCGGCAGGTCGTCCATGGTCATCAGTGAGCTGCCTTCGGCGATGGCGGTCAGGCCATGCAGGTTGCAGCGCACCCGGTCGCCCTCGCAGGCAACGGGCTTGCCGTCGCAGTCATAGCGGCCCTGGAGGACTTCGCCGCCGTAGGGGTGCAGGGTATCGCCGAGGCGGATCAGGGGTTTCATAGGGGGGCTCCTTGTGCCGGGGCACGGTTGGGGGTGGAGGGGCAGGATTGCGGTTCCGGCAGTTTCAGCGGGATGTTGATGGGGTAGTCAGGACTGCCATGGCCTTTGCAGGAGGTCGTTACCTGGATTTCGTCGCAAGGGAGGAAATGCACGGTGATGCCGCAGACTTTCTGGTTGGTGTAGTCGGGGACGAGGGCGAGTTTGCTGTGTTGGCGCTTTTGCGCATCAATCTTTTCGAGCCATGCGTCGTATTTGGCCTCATCAGAGAACCCTGGGAATTCACTGGCGAGGTCGCTCATACCGCTGACCCCTGTCTCCCAGTCAATTCGTACAGTCATACCAGGCACCCATTTGGAAGGCAGACTGATATGCCCACCGCCCCCTCCTTGCCAAGCCCCAATGATGTCCAGCCCGGAATGTCCATCCACAGCAAAATGGTTAATAGCCCAATGGGTGTGGTTGATACCGATGATCCTGGCGTGGGCAGTCGCAGTCGGCAGGAGTACCAACAAGGCACAAACCGCAGCCGGCAGGACTCCGAACAAGGTGATTCCACGTCCATTACGCCGATGCATCGTCCACCTCCCCAAGGCCGGCGTAGAACGCTTGCCATTCGTCATCGACTGCCTGCTGCGCCTGGGCCAGTTGCTCGCCATCCAGTGGACCTGGGTGAGATGCAGGCGCTACAGGCCAGACGACTCCGCTGGCGGTCACGGCTTGGTTACGCTCAAGAATCCGCGCCAGGGCCCGGCGGTGGGTCGCGCCGAAGAACACCATGCGTTCGCAGAGGTAATTGGCTAAGGGCTCGCGTCCGTGCTGGTACATGAACCAGGCCCTGGAGTCGTGGATCTGGTTGTCGAACAGGGCGCGCAGCATTCCCAGGGGCTCGTCGACATTGAAGTCCTCCCGGACATTGCCGCGATTAGTCACGCTTTTATGGTTCAGCTCACCCGAAGGCGGCGGAAACAGCAGGCTGACGCGCTCACGCCCCAGAGCCTTCAGGTGATCCTGCTCGCGAACGAAATCGGTCTTGAGACTGTCCGGCAAGGTGACCGGCATGCCCATGTGATAGACGACCGCTTCTGGCTGGCGCCGCTTGTAGGTAACTTCGAACTCATCCGCGGCATCAGACAACTGGGTCTTGGCCATATCGGCGTCGAAGTACTTGGGGCCGGGTTCCAGCGGTCTGCCCGTCAGACGCTGCAAACGCTCGTGGCTTTGCTGCTCGCGACGCCGGGCCTCGACGGCTTTCTGGCGCTCCTTCTGCGCCGTTTCGGCACGTTCATAGTCCGCGGGCGCAGCTTCGGTATCGGTTGCTTCGACCCAGAACCGCTCGCGCTTCAGGGTCTTGAAGGCATAGCGGTCGATACGCCAGGCAGTGATCCAGCCCAGTTGATCGCGCAGGACGTCTTCGACCGATTTTTCGGCGGGGATGGGCTGGTAGTGCTCGACCTGCTCGATGGGTAGGGGTTGTGGGGCTGGGGCAAGGCCGAGGGTTGCTTGGCGCCAGGCGTTGAACCGGTCGGCCAATTCAGGGGTGACGTCAAACGACTGCAAGACCTCAGGAATCATGCGTCGCCAAGGATCATTTTGTTCAGCTTGCGGTAGCACTGCACCAGGTACTTTCAAAGGAGCGCCGTGAGCAAACGCATCCGAATACATCTCATGCAAAGCGATCTGAGAAAGCAGCAGGCCATCATTGCCACCAATACCCTTCCCCTGATCCCCCGGCGGATAGCCACCTCCCTGATCGGAATGCACACCTGGATGAACCACCTCCGTACTGTTTTCCGGATAGCTGCCATCGGCCCGTCGAATCGAGTCCAGCGGAAAACTCTGGCGCTGTTCATGACTGGCCACGATATGCAGGCAACGCTTGACCAGCTTGCCGTCGGGCAGTTGCTGGGTCTCGTCAGCCCAGCTCATATGGCCGTCGGCAATGGGAAACGAGTCGGCGAGGCCCACGGAGGCCACGGTATCCAGAAGCCCCAGGTACTGGATCTGCAGGGGCAGCACCAGCTCGCCATGTTTCAGCACCGGTTGCGTGTCGACATCCTCCAGCAGCTCGTTCAGCCAGTGCACGAAGGCCCGGGCGCTGGCTGCACCGCGGGAAAAGCCATAGACATACAGGCGCACTCCCAATAGCCGCGATTGACCGCCGCGCTCGCTCATGGCCGTGAGCAACGGTTTTTCAAGGGCTGCCAGTTGCCGGAAGAATTCGCGCTTGCGGTTGAGCCGCCCTCGCCTGGCTTCATGGCCGTTGTACCACTGGGTGGACATCGCCTCGATCGACTCGCGCAGGGACTGATGGCCCAGCCAGTTCCGGCCAAGGGAGCGCCCCAGAGCATCCAGCAGCATCAGCAAGCCCCAGTTGATCCTTTCCTCGCCGCGGGTGGCGTAGATCAGGCCATTATTGTTGTAGTCAAGATCGCCTACCTCGGGAAACGGCGTGCCCACCCCCGGCATGTAGTACTTGAAGAACTGTCGATGCCCTTCACCGGGCAGGTCGGTGAGGGCACCGGAACCGCTGCTGTGGAAGGTACCGCCGGCATAACCATCACCGATGGACG
Organism: Pseudomonas ulcerans; assembly: GCF_036324125.1. Lineage (NCBI taxonomy): Bacteria > Pseudomonadati > Pseudomonadota > Gammaproteobacteria > Pseudomonadales > Pseudomonadaceae > Pseudomonas > Pseudomonas ulcerans. The sequence continues at coordinate 4,409 of NZ_JAZDQN010000012.1, forward strand.
CACGGAACAGCCGGCCGATATTGGTTGGAGACGCCGGCCTGGCGATATACAGGTCATGGTTGAGGTTATTGCCCGTGCCATCGAAGAACAGGCTGATATGCAGGGTCTTGCAGCACGGCGGCATCACCCGGCGCCCGGCTGCCAGGCTCAGGGCCTCGCGGTAATCATCCTCCGGCTCGCGCTGGATACGCAGGTTGGCTTCGACCTGCTCCACCCGCGAGGGCAGCCGCCCCTGCACGGGGAACTGGGGTGGATAGCAGACAGCAGAGAGTTTCATTTCGGACATGACTGTGGCTCCGGCAGTTTCAGCGGGATATTGATCGGGTAGTCGGGATGGCCGTGGCCTTTGCAGGAGGTCGTCACCTGGATTTCGTCGCAAGGGAGGAAATGCACGGTAACGCCACAGACTTTCTGGTTGGTGTAGTCGGGGACTGGCACAACCCTGGAATGTCGCCGCTTCTGAGCCTCTATCGACTCAACCCACACTCTGTACTTGGCACGATCTGCAAAACCGGGAAATCCATCTGTGCTATCGGATCCCGTTTCCCAATCGATCTGCACCATCATCCCCGGCACCCATTCGGCCGGCAGGCTGATATGCCCACCTCCCCCTCCTTGCCAAGCCCCGATTGCGTCCAACCCCGAATGCCCATCCACAGCAAAATGGTTGATCGCCCAATGGGTATGGTTGATACCGATGATCCTGGCGTGGGCGTCGCCACTCCCAACCATCCCCATAAGGCCGGCGAACAACAGCACCAGGGACCTTGCGCCAAAGCACGGGACATGACGCTTCATGCCTTGCCTCCCGTGCCCGGACCAGCCTGGGCAGCCTGCAAGTGTTCGAGGATGAAGGCGTCATACCGGGCCTTGGCAAACACGCCGGCCTCACTCGCATCGAGCACGGCCCGGTAACACGCCTGAAACCGCTGCTCGGCCCCCCAGCCCTGCGGTAGCGACGCGCGGAGCTCGTCTTGGACTTTCATCGCATCGGCAGCGCAACACAGCACATCGATCTGCCGGTCACTCAGCTCGCAAGGCAGCGGGTCGTCGACGCAGTCGGTGTCCGCCGTGCCGGCCAGGTGCCGGGGGATGCCGTCGCGGTCCAGCCAGCTCCAGAGCAGTGCCGGTGCCAGCAACGGCTGTTGCTGTTCGGCGCTCAGCACGTGGCTGAACAGCAGCGGGAACAGGCGCGGGTCGTAGTAGCGCAGCACGCCGCTGCCGCCGCCGTTGCGGGCTTGCAGGCATTGGCCGAGGTATTCGCCCAGACGCCGGAACGGCCAGCGTGAGATCAGCACCAGCAGCCGCGATTCATGGCCGAAGGCGCTGATCAGTTCTTCCAGCCAGAACCGTTGCAGCGGCTGGTCCAGATCGATACGCACCAGCAAAGGCGAAAGGTCGCCATGGGCGGCTTCGGGCCAGCCTTCGAACAGCGCACGCCAGGGCATCGCCGGCACCATCTGCTGGATACCGCTGGCCACCAACGGATCGAGACCGACCTGATCGATGATCACGTGCACCTGGTTGCATTGCAGTTTGCTACCCGCGCTGTCGAGCCGTTGCAGCCAGGTTTGCGCAATGATTTCCGTCATATCTGCTTCTCCCTCGTGGTGTAGCCCAGGCCTTTCGCCCTGGCCTTTTCCAGACATTCCCGGCACACCGCCCCCGGCAACTCCGACGTCGGCAGAATCGGCAACTCGAAACTCTCCCCCGCCGGCGGCTTGAAACGGTGCTGCCCCTTGAGCTCAACCAGCCCCGGCGACTGGATCAGCACTTCGCCCTCCGGCGTCAGGCAAATGCTTGCCCCACCGCAACCGAGGGTGATGCCGTTCTTGGCGATGATCTGCACATGGCCCTGCACCGACTGCACGTCGATGTCCTGCCGGGCGATGAGCTTGAGCAGGTCGCCGTGGGATTCGATTTCCAGCGGGCCCTTGCCCGAAACCAGGCGCATGCCGTGCTGGCGGGCAAGCAGGGAGATGTTCTGTTCGGCATGGGCGAACAGGCGCCGGGCGGTGCCGAGGTTGAGTTCGCCCTGGCTTTGCAGGTAGGTGGACTCACCGCTTTGCAGCAGCAAGCTGGCCGGGGTGACTGCGGCCACGCCCTTGGGCGCACTGAGGAGGATGGCCGGGTCCTGCAGGGCGCTGGTGCTGGCCTTGAGTTGCTGCAGGTCGGCGAGGTCCGCTTGCAGGCTGTGGTGCTCGGCGCTGACCTTGCGCCAGTCCTCGACCTGCCGTTCGGCCTTGTCGAGTTGCTCGATGGCCGGGTCCATGGCGAGCACGTCGCCCTGCGCCTTGGGCTGGGCATCGGCACTGATAAACACGCCCTTCCCCGCCCTGAGCACGCCCCAGTGGTCGCTGCGCAGCTCGAAGCCTTCACCGCGCTTCTTGCGATCCTTGCCGACCAGATGTCCCAGATTCAGCTGGCTCTTGCCGCCAAATTCGGTACTGACCTTGACGTGCTCCTGCCCCTTCTTGTCCTCCATCCGCAGCTTGTTGTTGCTCGGCGTGCGCAGCACGTTGCGCGTGTTGTTGTCACGGGCGACGTGGTCGGGGTGGCGGTCGTCGTGCAGGGCATGGGAGATGTACGGGCGGTCCGGGTCGCCCTGCTCGAAGGCGATCGCCACTTCGGTGCCGGCCAGCAGCGGGAGGTGCAGGCCGTACAGGTCGCCGGCGTACGGCCGCGCCAGGCGCATGGCGAGGCTTTCATGGCCGGGCTCGCGCGAGTCGCGGTCGAACAGGAAGTTGACCCGGTAGCGGCCTTCCAGGTCGATATGGCTGTAGGGGTCGTTTTTCTGCCGGCTGGTGATCCGCGCCGGGATGGTCCCGGCAATCACCGGTTTGGGCTGCAACGGCGGGCGGAAACCCACCAGCCCGGCGTAGGGCAAGCCTTCGAATTCGACCAGGTAGTTCTTGTTGCGCGCACCGCTGATCCGGGTGGTGTGCACGATCACGCTCTTGGCGCAGTCCTCGGGCACCTCGCCGCTGAGCCTGAGCATGCGAGCCGGCTCCACCTGCGGGCTGCTGCTGAACCCCTTCACCTGGCTGCGCAGGTTCATGTTGCGCTCGTAGTTCAGGCGGGCGAAGAAGCGTCCGGTCTCGGAGGTCGGGCGGTCGGAGTAGATCTCGCCGAGTTCGGTGTAGGCCCAGCCGTACTCGTAGGTTTCACCGTAGACGGAATATCCCAGGCGCCATTGCTCGGTTTCGCCTTGCAGGTGCTTGTTGGCCTGGCGCGGGTCGTAGGTGCGGAAGACCAGGTCCTTTTCCACCACCTGGTGGCGGGTGCCGATGTCCCAGACGCAGTCGGCGCCGTTGCTGTTCATGCCGGCGCGTGGCAGGTAGGGCAGCTCGACCCTGTGGTCGTGCAGCGGCAGATCACGGAAATGCACCACCTCGACGCGGTGCTCGGAGTTGATGTCGAAGCGGTACCAGATGCCTACCTCGGCCAGTAGGCGCTGGACGAAGGCCAGGTCGGTTTCCTCGTACTGCAGCACGTGGTCACGCACCGGGTAGTCGCGGTCCAGGTCGAGGAAATACTCGTGGCTGAACAGCTTGTGCCGTTCCTTGAGGATGTGCTTGACGATCTGCGGCACCGATTTGCGCAGGTACAGGCGGGTCTGCTTGCTGCGCGCCAGCAGGCCGAAACGCGGTTCGAGAACGATCTCGTACTGGCCTTCGTCCACCGTGGCGCGGATGCGTTTGAACGAGGTGATGACGCCGAACAGCTCGCGGACCGGGTTGTGCTTTTTCTTCTTTTCTTCCCAGGGGTAGGTGACCGGCGGCTCGCCGTACAGGGCGAAACGGGCGGTGCGGTTGAGGAACAGGGCCTTGTCCAGGTCGAGGGGCTTGGGGCGGTCTGGGTCGTCGTCCTCCGCGTAGTAGCTGCGCCCGGGCCGCGGCAGGGCGCAACTGAAGCGGATGGTGTAGCGGAATGGCTGGCTGAGGTATTCCTCGCCTTCGAAGGCGAAGATGTCGAGCGGCACGTCGAGGTTCTGGACGTTGAGTTGGTAGGGATTGCGGGTGGTGGGCGATGGGTAGCGGCTGACGATCGTGTCCATGCGTTGTCTCGATGAAATATCCGGCAATGAACTTCAAACCCGAAAGTTCGAAGTTCATTGCGGAATCCATTAATAAACAACGGCCTGCAAGCGACGCTGAAAAGCCTTGAATTATTTGAAGTATTTTAAAGAAAGTCGCTGGCAACTTCCTTCGCGCGCAGGTCCGTTTTCAGGAGCGCACAGTAAAACATCCGACTTGTGGATTTCGACCCCTAAAACAACGGCAGGAATATTCTTTGAGTTGTTCGGAAAATTCTTATGCGACCAGCCGATTTATTTTATTGCGGCAGCACCTCTTATCATTTCGCAATAAATTATTAGAAGGTAATTCATTCAATATATCTTGCGGGGCAAGTAACTAATACTTACAAGGATATAGGAAGCATCCTACATGCACCGGGCCTGGAACCTTATGGGCAGCAGCAACTTTCACGCCACCGCCCACCCAAGCCCCTTCATCAAATCGCCCGATCCACCAGCACCTGCAACCTGCCCTGCGAACAGCGCTCGACCCGCGCCTGGACTCCGTACACCTCGGCCAGCAACCCCGGCGTCAGCACTGTCTCCGGCGCTCCGCTGGCCATCACCCGGCCCTGGTGAAGCACCACCAGCCAGTCGGCATGACTCGCCGCCAGGTTGATATCGTGCAGCACCGCCACCGCCAGCAACCGGCGCGACACCACCCGCTCGCGCACCGCATCCATCACCCGCAGTTGATAGTGCAGGTCCAGCGCGCTGGTGGGCTCGTCGAGCAACAGCACCTGCGGATCACGCGCCAGCAACTGGGCCAGTGCCACCAGTTGCCGCTGGCCGCCGGACAGGCTGTCCAGCGATTGCTCGGCCAGGTGTTCGATACCCAACCGGCGCAGCGCCATGAACGCGGTGCCGAGCAGATCGTCGACCGCGCTGATGCGCAGCGCCGCGACGATGCTTTCCAGCACCCCGAGGGCAATCCCCGGCGGCAGTTGCTGCGGCATGTAGGCCAGGCGTCGCGAGCGCTCGACGAAGCCCAGACGGGTCACGTCAACGCCATCCAGCCCCAGCGCGCCGCTCATGCGCTCAAGCCCGGCCAGGGCGCGGAGCAAGGTGGACTTGCCAGCACCGTTCGGCCCGACCAGCGCCACCAGGCTGCCCGCCGGCAAGGCCGGCAGGCTCACGCCCTGAAGGATGCACCGAGCGCCATAGCTCACCGACACCTCGTTGATCAGCAGACTCATGACCTTCTCCCCCGCCGGAACACCAGCACCACGAAAATCGGCACGCCCACCAGTGCGGTGACGATGCCCACCGGCACGATCACGCCCGGCAGGATCAGCTTGCTGGCAATGGACGACAGCGACAGCAGCAAGGCCCCCACCAGGGCGCTGGCCGGCAGCAGGAAACGCTGGTCCTCGCCCACTACCAGGCGGGCGATATGCGGACCGACCAGGCCGATGAAACCGATGGTGCCGACGAAGGCCACCGCCGTGGCCGAGAGCAGGCTGATGCGCAGCAGCGAGGCCACCCGCAGGCGCCGGGTATCCACGCCAAAGCTGCGGGCGCGTTCCTCGCCCATGCGCAGCAGGGTCAGGGCCGGCGCCGCACGCAGGGAAAACGGCAGGACCACGGCCACCACCAGGGCCAGCATGCCCAGCTTCTGCCAGTTGGCCCGGGCCAGGCTGCCCAGGGTCCAGAACACCAGTTGCTGCAGCACATCCTCGCTGGCCAGCAATTGCAGCAGCGACACCAGGGCGTTGCAGCTGAACACCAGGGCGATGCCGAACAGCACCAGGCTTTCCACCCCGGCCCCGCGCAGCCGGGCCATGGCTTGCAGGAGCAGCACCGAGAGGCAGGCGAAGACGAACGCCATCAAGGGTATCTGCACCCCCGGCTCCAGCCAGGCAACGCCCAGCGGGTAGGCAATGGCCAGCGACGCGCCCAGGGCCGCCGCCGAGGACACGCCGAGGGTGAAGGGACTGGCCAGCGGGTTGTCGAGGATCGCCTGCATCTCGGCGCCCGCCAGGGCCAGGGCGGCACCCACCAGTACCGCCATCAGCGCGTACGGCAGGCGCACGTTCCAGATGATCACCCGCTCGGTGGCGCTCAGCAGCGACGGATCGAACAGGCCGGAAAGCAGGCGCCCCAGGCTCATCCCCGAAGCGCCACTGGCCAGGTCGCCGAGTATCGACAGGCCGAGCAACCCTGCCAGGCCGAGGACCAGCAGGCTGCGTCGCCACAGCAGCCGTTTGTAGCGCCACGCCGCCAGCGTGGCGCCCTGCTCCATCAATACCGTCACTTGGCGTCGATCCAGTAGTGGCCGTCCAGGCCGATCTTGAGCATGCCGTTGATTTCGCCCATGGTTCGCGCCGGGTCGAGGTCGGCGAACAACTCCGGGTGAATCCAGCGGGCCATGGCTTCCACCGCGAGGATGTTGAACGGCGAGTTGTAGAAGTCATGCCACAGACCGTGGGCCTGACCGGCCTGGATCGGCCGCAGCGGCACGAACTCAGGCCGCGCGGTGATCTTTTCCAGGCTCTGGCGCGCAGTGTCCAGCGGCACGCCGGCGCCCAGCAGCACGCCCGGGGCACGGTTGCCGGTGGCGATATACACGTCCGGGTCAGCCTTCAACACGTACTCGACACTGACATCGCCCAGCGCGCCGGGCACCACGTCGGCGGCGATATTGTGGCCGCCGACCGCCTTCACCAGGCTGCCCAGGCCGCTCTTGCCGGTGGTGTGCCCCGGCGCCTGCCAGACACCCGCCAGCAGTTCGAGGAAGACCTTGGGTCGCTGGCTGTCGTCGAGGTTGGCGACGCGGTCGGTCACCGCCTTCAGGTGATGATCGTAGAAGCCCAGGTATTCCTGCGCCTGCTGCTCGCGACCGAGCAACTGGCCGAGGGCTTCCAGGCTGACCCGGGTATTGCGGATCGGCTGGACGCGGAAGTCGATGAACAGCACCGGGACCCCGGCCTTGGCCAGCAGGTCGGCGACCGGGCTGTGCTGGGTCGGGCCTTCGCCGGCGATGCTGAATACCGCAAGGTCAGGTTTCAGGGCAAGGATCTGCTCGGCGCTGACGCTCTGCTCCGAGGCCTGGCCGATCAGGGGCAGCCTGGTGATTTCCGGGTATTTCTGCGCGTAGACCTCGTAGGTATGCGGGTCGAGCAGGCGCATATCGTTCTGCCAGCCGACCACCCGCTGGAACGGGTTGTCGCGGTCGAGCAAGGCCAGGGCGAAGAACAGCCGGCCTTCGCCCAGGACGATACGTTGCGGGGCGTGGTCCATCTGCACCTTGCGCCCGAGGACGTCGGTGACTTCGATGGCGTGGGCGCTCTGGCACAGGCCGAGGAGCAGCAGCAAGGGCAACAGCAGTTGCCAGGAAAAACGTCGAAACATCAGGACTCTCCTTTCGGATCAGAGAACAACTTTGTCAGTACCGGCCTCTTCGCTGGCAAGCCAGCTCCCACAGGTCCGGCGCACACCGCAAACCCTGTGGGAGTCCGCCCAGCCTTTCAGGCTGCGCTGTCGCGCAGAGAACAGATCCACGAGCGACGCGGACCTTGTGGGAGCGGGTTTACCCGCGATTGCGATAGTGAATTCGCCTACGCCATCGCGGGTAAACCCGCTCCCACAAGTCCCAACTAATCAATAAGTTATGTGGCGTCCTACAAGCGCTGGCCTGCCAGCGATGAGGCCCTCAGCCACGACACAGATTTCAGCTGTCGCCCCAACGACGCAGCAGGTTGTGGTACACGCCGGTCAGCTCCAGCAGCGAACCCTGGTCGGCGCCCTGCCCGGTCAGGCGCTGGATCGCCACATCCATGTCCAGCAGCAGCGAACGCTGGCTGTCCTCGCGCACCAGGCTCTCGATCCAGAAGAACGCCGCCAGCCGCTCGCCCCGGGTCACCGGCTCGACCCGGTGCAGGCTGCTGCCCGGGTACAGCACCAGGTGCCCGGCCGGCAGCTTGACGCTGCGCTCGCCGAAGGTGTCGCGGATCACCAGTTCGCCACCGTCGTAGCTGTCCGGATCGGCCAGGAACAGGGTCGCCGAGAGGTCGGTACGCACCCGCTCGCGCACACCCTTGATGCCGCGGATGGCGTTGTCAACGTGAAAGCCGAAGCCCTCGCCGACGCCGTAGCGGTTGAACAACGGCGGATAGATGCGCTTGGGCAGCGCCGCCGACATGAACAACGGGTGGTCGGAAAGCCGGCGCAGGATCAGCTCGCCCAGTTGCCGGGCCAGCGGGTTGTCCTCGTCCAGTTGGCGATTGCGCTTGGCCAGGGCGGACTGCATGCCCGCCGTGGCCTTGCCATCGATCCAGGGTTGCGCCAGCAGTTGCCGGCGCAGGTCGTCCAGCTCCGCGGCGCTGAACAGGCGGTCGATTTCGATCAGCATCAGAAGCGGTAGTCCACGCTGGCGGTGAGGGTCCGGCCGGCACCCGGCACGCCGTACAGCTGGAAGCCGTCGAGGGAGGCGCCGACACGGCTGTAGTAGAACTTGTTGAACAGGTTGCTGACGTTGAGGTTGACCGTGGTCTGGCTGTCCACCTTGTAGCGTGCAGCAATGCTGTGCAGCCAGTAGGACGGTGCCTTCTCGTGGTCGCGGGTGTAGATGGTGTACACGCCCGACGGCCCGGAAGCGTAGGCACTGTTGTTGTTCAGCCCGCCGACGTACTTGTTGTCGCTGTAACGGCGACGCCCCACGTAGTCGGCGCCGTAGCTCAGGCCCAGGTTGTCGGTGAGCTGGTAGCTGGTCCACAGGTTGGCGGTCAGGTCGGGAACGTTCTTGGCTTCCTCGCCCTTGTTGGCGCCCTTGGTCTGGCGGCTCTTCATCGCCGCCATGCCGGCATAGGCCGACCAGCGCTCGGTGATGTTGCCCTGTAGGCCAAGTTCGATACCGTCGACCCGCTTGGCCGGCAGTGCCCGCACCGGCGCCGACTCGCCCTCGGTGTATTCCCAGCTGTCTTCCAGCTCGGTGCGGAACAGCGCGGCATTCAGGTTCAGGCGCTCGTCCAGCAATTCCCACTTGGTGCCCAGTTCATAGGTCTTGGACTTGGCCGGCTTGTAGTCCTCGGTGCTGGCTGCGCCGTAGATCTGGTTGTTGGTGGTCGCACCGATCGCCGACGGCTGCGCCGCCTCGCTGTAGGACAGGTAGACGCTGCCGTTGGGCAACGGCTTGTAGACGATCCCGGCGCGGCCACCGATGGCGTCGTCACGGCTGCTGCTGTTGCCGGTGGAGCGCTCGCTGTCGGCCTGCCAGCGGTCATAACGCAGGGCCAGCAAGAGCTGCCATTGCGGGTCGAGGGTCAGGGTGTCGGAGGCATAGATCGCCGCGTTCTTCACCACGCTGCGCGGGTCGCCATAGCCCTTGTCGGTGGAGACCGAGGCGAAGTGATGGGCCGGGTCGGACAGGTCGAAGAACATCGAGCCGTCCGGCACGTCCAGGGTCTTGTGCAGGCCGCCGTAGCTTTCGCGGTAGAACTCGACGCCGGTCACCGCCTCGTGGTGGATGCCGCCGGTGTCGAGGTTGAAGCGCAGGTCGGTCTGGTTGTCGATGATCTCGTAGCGCTTGGACAGGCCGAAGTCGCTGCCGCGCAGGTAGCCGTAACCGCTGCCGTCGCTGTTGGCGTACTGGGTGTAGGCGTTGATGCCGTTGATCGAGCTCAGCGGGCCGAGGCCGACATAGCCGAGGCTGGCGCAACGGGTGCCGGTGCAGGTCCTGCTGCCGTCGGCGTTGGCCGCAACGAAACGGGCCGGCGACAGTACCGCCCAGTTGTCGGTCTGCTGCCAGCGCAACTGGTTGCGCAGGGTCAGGTCGTCGCTGAAGTCGTGCTCGAACAGGCCGGTCAGGGAACGGGTCTCGCTGCGCTGGGTGTACAGGCTGGAATCGCCGTACCAGGCGTCGCGGGACACTCCCGGCATGCGGTGGCCATCGGTACCCCGCTGGATCGGCACGCCGCCGTCCGGGGTGTTCTTGTCCTTCTGGTAGAAAGCATCCAGCCACAGGCGGGTGTCGGTGCCCAGGCCAAAGCCCACGGACGTGGCGATGCCCCAGCGGTCGTAGTCCACTTCGTCGCGCTCGGACACCGCGTTGTAGTGCTTCATCAGGTTGACCCGCACCGCCGTGGTCTCGTTGAGCTGGCGGTTGATGTCGGCGGTCAGGCGCTTGTAGTTGTCGGTGCCGATACCGGCGGACAGCTGCCCGGCATCGCCGAGGTGGGCGCGCTTGCTCACCAGGTTGACGCTGCCGCCCACCGCCGAGACCCCGGACTCCACCGAGCCCGTGCCCTTGAACACCTCGGCCTGTTCCAGGTTGAAGGTGTCGTTGCGGCTGGACATGCCGGCGTCGCGCACGCCATCGACGGTCAGGCTCTGCTCGGCGGCGAAACCACGAATGGAGAACAGGTCGCCCCAACCCAGGTTGCCCTCGCCGGACATGAAGGTGATGCCGGGGACATTGCGCAGCACCTCCTGCAGGCTCTGGGCGTTCTGCTCTTCCAGCACTGCCTTGGGCACCACGGTGATGGATTGCGGCGCATCGAGCAGCGGCGTGGTGATCTTCGCCGAGGTGACTTCATCGACCTTGTAGGCCGACTGCTTGCCGTTGACCTGGGTCGCCGGCAGGTCAAGGGCATCGGCATGGGCCGGGGTGACACAGGCGCCGACCAGCAGGCCGAAAGCCGGGGCCAGCGTCGACGGCAGGCGCTGGGTGGAGAGGTTGGACATGGGGTTTCCTTAAAGTGAATCAGTCGCATTTGTATCCCCGGATTCTATCCAGCCGTCTGATAGCACTTTCGCCGGAAATGTAATGGCCAGGCCGTCCATCGGCGCCCAACACATTCCATTACATTTGCCCCGCCCAGACGGGTGTAAAGTGCGCCAATTCCACTTGAGAAGCATTTCCATGTCCCAGCCCGACCATATCCTGATCGTCGACGACGACCCCGAGATCCGCCAGCTGCTCTCCACCTACCTGGAAGAAGCCGGCTTGCGTACCTCGGTGGCAGCGGATGGCCGGGAGATGCGCCGGCGCCTCGACGAACAGCTGATCGACCTGGTAGTGCTCGACCTCATGCTGCCCGGCGAGGATGGCCTGACCCTGTGCCGCGACCTGCGGGTGCACAGCAATATCCCGGTGATCATGCTCACCGCCCGCGGCACCCTGGTGGACCGTATCGTCGGCCTGGAGATGGGCGCCGACGATTACCTCGGCAAGCCCTTCGACCCGCGCGAGCTGCTGGCGCGGATCAAGGTGGTGCTGCGCCGCACCCACAGCTTTCCCGAGCGCGCCCGGATGGACGAGGCACGCCACCTGCACTTCGCTGGCTGGCAACTGGAAACCACCACCCGCCAGTTGCGCTCCCCCGCCGGGCTGGTGATCAGCCTGGGCAACTCCGACTACCGCGTGCTGCGCCTGCTGTTGCAGCACCCGAACCGCCCGCTGAGCCGGGATTTCCTACTGGGCCAGGTCTTCGAACGCGAGCGCATGCCCTATGACCGCAGCATCGACGTGTGCATCAGTCGCCTGCGCCAGCACCTCGACGATGCACCAAAGGCCGCGGCTCTGATCCGCACCGTGCGCAACGAGGGCTACATGCTCACCGTCGACGCGGTGCACAGCGAATGAGGCGTTTCTGGCCACGCTCGCTGCATGGGCGCCTGGTATTGATCCTGGTGGGTGGCATGCTCGCCTCGCAGTTGCTCACCAGCAGCATCTGGCACGAGGTACGCCAGACCCAGGTGCTGGAGATCCCGCTGCGGCTGATGGCTGCGCGCATCGCCGACCTGGTGCAGGTGGCGAAGCAGGATCCCGGGCACCTCGATACCCTGCTGCAAAGCCTGGAATCGCCGCGCTGGCATCGGCTGGAGCAGGCGCCGGAACAGGCCGACAGCGACCCGATGTACGAAACCCTGCTGCGCCAGCTGGTCAGCGAACGCAGCGGCGAGCCGGCCAACCTGCACCTGTATTGCCTGGAACTGCTGGGCGGCGGCGAGCAGCCCGCCGGCCCCACCACCCTGTTCGACGGCGACCAGGCCAGCGTGCGCATCCGCGTCGGGGTCAACCTGCCGGATGGCAACACGCTGTTCCTCCAGGCCACGGAGAACCAGGGCTGGAGCAGCGGCTCCATCAGTTCGCTGGTGTTCGACTACATCCTGCGCATCTATCTGTTGCGGATTCTCGCGGTGGTGCTGGTGGCCTTGCTGGCGGTGCGCCTGGCCCTGCGCCCGCTGAAGCAGATGGCCGCTGCGGCGCAAGCCCTGGGCCGCGATATCCATCGCCCGCCGCTGAGCCTGGAGGGACCGCAGGAGGTGCGCCAGGCGGCGCAGGCCTTCAATGCCATGCAGCATCGGCTGATCGAGAGCATCGCCGAGCGCACGCGCTTCTTCGCTGCGGTCTCCCACGACCTGCGCACGCCGATCACGCGCCTGCGCCTGCGCGCCGAGCTGCTGCCGGACGAGGGCCAGCGCCAGCGTTTTCGCGATGACCTGGGGCATATGGAGGACATGGTCCGCGCCAGCCTGGACTTCCTGCGCAACGGTGAGCTGGAGCAGGCCCGCGAGCCGGTGGCGATCGATGCCTTGTTGCAGGGCTTGCAGGCGGATTTCGAAGACCTGGGCGACAGCCTGAGGATCCACGGCAGTGCCCGGCCGTTGCCGGCCCATCCCGGCGGCTTGCGCCGCTGCCTGCAGAACCTGCTGGACAACGCTCGGCGCCATGCCCCCGGGCCGGTCGACATCGAGGTGGTCGACGAGGCCGCGCAGGTGACGATCCGGGTTGCCGATCGCGGGCCGGGGATCGCACAGGAGCACCGGCAGCGGGTGTTCGAGCATTTCTACCAGTGCGATCCGTCGCGCAGTGGTGGCGGGCATGGGTTGGGCTTGAGCATTGCAGCGAGCATCGCCGCGGCCCATGGTGGCACGCTGCAACTGGCCTCTCGCGAGGGCGGTGGCCTGGTGGTGAGCCTGGTACTGCCTCGGTGACCTTGAGGCCCTTGAAAATCAAGACAAAATCCGGCTGAATGCGCACCTTGACCAAGGGGCAACCATGCTGGCACGCCTGCGCACCCACATCATCCTGCTCGCAAGCTTCGCAGTGTTGTTCAACCTGCTGGCCATGCCGCTCGACCGTGCCTTGCGTCCGCCCACCGTCGACAACCAGTCGCTGATCCTTGGCAGCTTCTGTACCCTCCACGGCCTGCAGAGCCTGCCCAAGTCGCTGCTGGCCCAGTTGAAGGCCCAACTGCCCGACCTCGATGGCCAGACCAGCAGCAAGGTGCAGAGTGGCGACTGCTGCTGCGGCCATGCCGGTCATGCCGCCTTGCCCGGCGACTACTTCAGGCACCTGTTCCCGCGCTACTGGCCCGAGACCCTGCTGCTCGGCCACAGCCATCTGCTGCCCTTGCCCCGCGAGCAATGGCCGCGCCTCAATCCCCGTGCCTCCCCCGCTGTCCTTGCCGTGATCTGACATCGCCGCGTCCGTGCTGCCTCGACCGAGGCAAGCCGCCGCGAGCCTATCGAGTCCTAGCGAGGAAGCACTTGCATGTTTCGCCTCACCACCCTGGCGCTGCTGATCAGCAGCGCGAGCACCTGCGCCTGGGCGCAGGACAACAGCCTCACCCTGCCCGTAAGCAACGTGAACGCCACCCGCGACACCACCGTCGAAGGCACCCGCCTCGACCTCGACAAGCCGATCGACAGCGGTTCGCGCCTGCACCTGAGCCCACGGGAAAACCCCGCCTCGGTCAGCGTCGCCGACCGCGCGACCCTGGAGCGCATCGGCGCGCGCAACTTCCAGGACGCCGCCAACGCCCTGCCCGGCGTGAATGCTTCGGCACCTCCGGGCTGGGGCGGCTACGTCGCCTACCGCGGCTTCAACGGCGCGCAGATCGCCCAGCTGTTCAACGGTATCAACGTCCAGTACGGCGCCGCCGGGCGTCCGGTGGGCGCCTGGATCTACGACCGGGTCGAATTGCTCGGCGGCCCGTCATCCTTCCTCAATGGCAGTGGCGCGGTGGGCGGCAGCCTGAACATGGTGACCAAGCTCGCCAGCCGCGACGCCGACAGCCTCGAAGGCCGCGTCAGCTATGGCCGCTACGACACCATGGAAACCGCCATCGGCGTGAACCAGGCGCTGAACGACGGCCCCGGCCCACGTCACTACGCGCGCCTGGACTACAGCCGCACCGGCAGCAACGGCTACATCGATCGCCAGGAGAACACTGCCGGCAACCTGGCCTTCTCCCTGCTCAGCGACATCAACGACCAGCTGTCCCACACCCTGGCCATCGAATACCTGGAGGAGAAGGAAGACAGCCCCTACTGGGGCACCCCGGTACTGCGGCCGCTGTCCGGCACCCTGCATATCGACAAGCACACGCGCTTCGACAACTACAACGTCGAAGACGGCCGCTACGAGCAGCGCACCCGCTGGCTGCGCTCGATCACCGACTACCGCTTCAACGACGACACGCAGTTGCGCAACACCTTCTACCACTACGACGGCCAGCGCGATTACCGCAACCTCGAGGTCTACCGCTACAACGCCGACAACAGCGCGGTACTGCGCTCCGGCGGCTATCGCCAGCGGCATGACCAGGAGGTCGACGGCAACCGCCTCGAATTGACCCACCTGGGCGAGGTCTTCGGCCTGGCCAGCGACTGGGCCTTCGGTCTGGACTACAACCGCAACCAGCAAACCAACTATCCGCTGTCCAAGGGTGCCTTCGACACGGTGCTTCCAGGCAGTTTCGAGCCGGGACATTTCCTCGATATCCCGGGGATGGACGCGCCCCGGGCCAAGGGCCGCAGCACCACCACCGATACCACCTCGGCCTTCGTCGAGAACCGCACCCGCCTGACCGACCGGCTGGCACTAGTCAGCGCCCTGCGCTACGACCATATCGACTTCGAGGTGGTCGACCATGTCGCGCGCACTGGCCTGGACCGGCGCTGGGACGCGCTCACCGGACGCCTGGGCCTGGTCTACGACCTGACTTCGAACATCAGCCTCTACAGCCAATACAGCACCTCGGCCGAACCGCCGGGCGGGCCCCTGACCAGCGCGTCGATCGGCCAGGTCGGCGACCTGGACCTGAGCCGTGGCCGCCAGGTCGAGGTGGGCAGCAAGCTGGACTTCCTCGACGGGCGCGGCACTGCCACGGCAGCGGCCTACCGCATCGTGCGCAAGAACGTCTCGGTGCCCTCCTCGACCCAGCCCAACGTCACCGAACAGGCGGGCCAGCAGACCTCCACCGGCATCGAGCTGGCGGCGTCGTTGAAGATCACCCCGCAACTGCTGGCCTCCGGCAACTTCGCCTGGGTCCGTGCCGAGTACGACGCGTTCAACGAGAACATCGGCGGCACGGTGTATTCCCGCGCCGGCAAGACCCCGGTGAACATTCCCGAGCGCACTGCCAACCTGTGGCTGACCTACGACATCGCCCCGGGCTGGCAGGTGGGGGCCGATGCGCGCTACGTGGCGTCGGTGTATGCCGATACCGCGAACAGCATGTGGGTGCCGTCGTACACCCTCTATGGCGTGTCCATGAGCCATGACCTGGACAAGCACACCAGGGTCAGCGCACGCCTGCGCAACCTGACCGACGAGGTGTATGCGCGGTTCATCCACCAGAGCAATACCCAGTACTACGTGGGTGAGCCACGCAGCCTGGAGGTGGCGCTGGACTGGAAGTACTGAGTGCGCCGCAGGGCGCGCGGGAATGGGATGCATTTGTATTGTTGGCCCTGATATCCTGCACGCCCTGTCCAATGCGTTAACAAGGATGTGTCGTGTCGAAATTCCCCCTCGCTTTGCTGAGCCTCGCCGTGCTGGCAGGCTGCGCGCTGAAGTACTCCCCGCCGGACGTCGATGCGAAGGCCGTGGTGCAGTTCCAGGACAAGTTCCAGGCCGCGCTGACCCGGAGCATCGCCAGCGACATCCAGGAGGAAACGATAGGCGTGGCCTCCCTGCGCATCAGCGTCAACCGCCTGGGCCGTGCGGCCAGCTGCAAGGCCCAGCGGGCCCGGCCCGACCTCGACAAGCAGTTGCCCATCGAGCTGACCCGCACCGCCCCCAAGGCCTTCGCCCGCTACATCGAGGAGCGCTGCCTGCGCACCGTCTTCCCGACGGCGCCCGACGGCATGTACGACAAGGACGGCCAGTTGGAGGTGATCGCGCCGGTGAACGTGGTGTTCAGCGAACTGGGCTCTGATCGCTGGAAGACCGGCAATGCCCAGCGGCGCTTCTTCCGCGAGCATCTGCTCGACGCCCAGCCAGTGGACAGCGTGGGGATTGCGGTCATCCACTTCCAGGCCAACGGCACCGGCTGCCTGGTGGACCTGCGCCCGAACAGCACGCGCCCGGCGGATTTCAAGCTGGATGGCGCGCTGCAAGGCCGACTCAACGAGGCCTGCAGCCGGCTGGACCTGAGCAAGGTGCCGGGGATCGGCGCAAACCCGCAGAAGCAGGACATCGGGATGGTAGCCCTGGAATATGCACCGTGGACGTCGGGGCGCTAGACTCGCGGGCACAGAGCAGTAACGCACCGTCATCGTCATGAGCAAGATCGACCAGTACCTCCAGGCCGCCGTCCGCGACAACACGCGGCGCAGCTACCGCGCCGCCATCGAGCATTTCGAGGTGGCCTGGGGCGGCTTCCTCCCCGCCACCGCCGACAGCATCGCCCGTTACCTGGCGGACTTCGCCGGCGAGCACTCCATCAATACCCTGCGCCAGCGCCTCGCCGCGCTTGGGCAGTGGCATGTCAGCCAGGGTTTTCCCGACCCGACCAAGGCGCCACTGGTGCGGCAGATGCTCAAGGGCATCCGCGCCGTGCACCCGGTGCAGGAACGCCAGGCAGCGGCGCTGACCCTTGAGCACCTGCAACGCACCATCGGCCACCTCGAACAGCAGGCCGAACTGGCCCGGAACGAACAGCGCCTGCCCGACCTGCTGCGGGCACGACGGGATGCGGCATTGCTGCTGATCGGCTTCTGGCGGGGCTTTCGTGGCGATGAACTGGCGCGGCTGCGGGTCGAGCATATCCAGGCCCAGGCCGGGGGTGGCATGCAGCTGTACCTGGCGCAAAGCAAGGGTGACCGCCACGGGCGCGGGGTGACCCATCGCATGCCGGCGTTGAAGAGCCTGTGCCCGGTGCAGGCCTACGTGGACTGGATCAACGTGGCCGGGATTGCCCGCGGCCCGGTGTTCCGCAAGCTCGACCGCTGGGGCAATCTCGGCGAGGAGGCGCTGAACAGCGGCAGCCTGATCGCCCTGCTGCGGCGCATCTTCGCCGCGGCAGGGCTGCCGGCGGAAAGCTACAGTGCCCACTCGCTGCGTCGCGGCTTCGCTACCTGGGCGGCCGGCAATGGCTGGGATACCAAGACGCTGATGAGCCATGTGGGCTGGCGCGATGTGAAGTCGGCGCTGCGCTATGTGGATGCCAGCGCCTCGTTTGGCGAGCTGGAACTGCCGGCGCTCGTACATGAGGAAAGACGGATCGAGTGACGTCGAAGCGACGCGTCCCCTGTAGGAGCGGGTTCACCCGCGATTGCGTCGGTGATGCCACCATCGTCATCGCGGGTAAACCCGCTCCTACAAGGGACGCGTAAAACTCAACCTTTGTTGGCGATCTGCCACAGGCGCAGGATGTCGCCGGCACGGGCCGCCAGCAGCTCGGCGGCGTTGGCACAGGCCTGCTGCAACGTCATCGGCCCGTCGGCGATGGCGAACGCAGCATCGATGCCGTGGTCATACAGCGCCTGGTAGCCATCGCCCAGCGTCCCCGCCAGCACCACCACCGCAACGCCATGGCGCTTGGCGATCCGCGCCACGCCAAAGGGCGTCTTGCCCCGCAGGGTCTGCGCATCGAAACGGCCTTCGCCGGTGATCACCAGGTCGGCGCCCTGCACCGCCGCGTCCAACCCCACCAGTTCGGCCACCACCTCGATACCCGGACGGAACTGCGCGTCGAGAAACGCCCTGGCGGCAAAGCCCATGCCCCCGGCAGCGCCGCAACCCGGAAAATCGCGGACATCACGGCCCAGCACCTGCGCGCAATGATCGGCGAAATGGCCCAGGGCATGGTCGAGCAATTCGACCTGCGCGGGGCTGGCACCTTTCTGCGGGCCGAAAATCGCCGAGGCACCATTGGCGCCGCACAGCGGGTTGTCGACATCCGCCGCCACTTCCAGGCGCACGCTGGCCAGGCGCGGATCGAGGCCGCTGGCATCGACGCGGGCGACATTGCACAGAGCCAGGCCACCCTCCTCCAGCTCGGCGCCCTGGGCGTCGAAGGTGCGCAGGCCAAGGGCGCGCAGCATGCCGCTGCCGGCATCGTTGGTGGCGCTGCCGCCGATGGCAAGGATGATCCGTTCGGCGCCGGCGTCCAGCGCCGCGCCGATCAGCTGGCCGGTACCGAAGCTGCTGGTGCGGCAGGCATCGCGCTGGTCCAGCTCAAGCAGTTGCAGGCCGCTGGCCTGGGCCATCTCGATGATCGCGGTACGGGAGCCGCCGAGCCAGCCCCAGTGGGCCAGCACCTCGCGCCCCAGCGGGCCACGGACGGTGAGGCTGCGGCGTTCGCCATGACAGGCAGCGACGATGGCGTCCATGGTGCCTTCGCCGCCGTCGGCCATCGGGCAGCACAGCACCTCGGCCTGGGGCAGGACGGCGGCGATCCCGCCGGCAATGGCCGCGGCCACCCCCTCGGCGCTGAGGCTGTCCTTGAACGAGTCGGGGGCGATGACGATTTTCATGTGGGGCTCCTGTTGCAGATGCCTGCATGCTGCCAGTTGTCGGCAGGGCGGGCTTCTGGCCAGTGCACAAGATCGGCGGCGGTTGTTTGGTCAGTTGGACAATGGGAGATCGGCTATTCGGCCGGCAGCAACTGCAAGCCCAGGTACAGGCTCAGCATCCCCTCCAGCCGCAACGGATCCACCCCGCTCAGCTCGCCGATCCGTTCCAGCCGGTAGCGCAGGCTGTTGCGGTGGATCCCCAGGGCCTCGGCACAGGCCTGGCTCTGCCCGTCATGCCTGCACCAGGCGCGCAGGGTCGCCAGCAACTGGCCGCTGACATCCTTGGCGCGGATCCGCTGCAGCGGCTCCAGCAGTTCGTCCAGTGCATCGTCCTGGCGATGGCGCCACAGCAGCGCCGGCAGGCGATAGCGTGCCAGCGTCAACTGGCGCTCGCCCGGCAGCACCTCGCGCCCGTAGGCCAGCAAGTCGCGTACCCGCCGATAGCCCCGGCGCAGGCTCTCCACGCCATCGGCCACACCGCCCACCGCCAGGCGCTGCACACGCCAGCCCTGGGCCTCGACCTTGTCCAGCAGCTTGCCTTCATCCACGGCCAGCGCGGCCGGGCGACACCAGAGCAGCGACTGCCGTGCCGGACTCACGCACCAGCTATCCGGATAACGCTGCATCAGCCACACCGACAAGGCTTCCGCCGCCGGCCCCTCGCCCAGCTCGAACAGGCACGGCACCCGCGGCAATTGCGGCTTCAGGCCCAGTTGCCGGGCTTCGTCCACCAGTCGCGGGGCATCGCCGCTGCCGCCCAGCAGCAGGGCCAGCAGGTCATCGCAACGCTGGCGCCGCCATTGCTGCTCGACCTGCAAATGGCGCTGGGCCAGGAGCATCTCCGCCGTCATGCGCACCAACTCCGCATAGGTGCGCAGTTGCCCGGGATCGCCGGTGATACCGAGCACGCCGATCAGCCGGCCATCCAGCATCAGCGGCAGGTTGACCCCGGGTTGCACGCCCTTCAGGCACTTCGCCGCGTCGTCGTCGATCTCGACGATGCGCTCGTTGGCCAGCACCAGTTGCGCGCCCTCGTGGCGGGTGTTGATGCGCTGGGGCTCGCCACTGCCGAGGATCAGGCCCTGGCTGTCCATGACGTTGACGTTATAGGGCAAAATGGCCATCGCCCGGTCGACGATATCCTGCGCCAGGTCATGGTCCAGTTCGAACATTGGGGGTTCCTTGAGGGTCCACAGGTTGGTCCGCAGCACAACAGTGCGGCGTAAATGCCGTGCAAAAGCACAAAGACAGGCACCGCGCGCTGGTCGAGACTTTTCAGCAGCGCCCGCCTCGACGCGGGATGCCGCACAACCATAACAACAGAGAGAGAATCATGTCATCCAGCCCTGCCCCTGACCAAGGCCATGCCATCGACCGCGATGCGCTGTACCGGCGCATCACCCTGCGGCTCATCCCGTTCATCTTCGTCTGCTACCTGTTCAACTACCTCGACCGGGTCAACGTCGGCTTCGCCAAGCTGCAGATGCTCGACGCCCTGAAGTTCAGCGAAACCATCTACGGTCTCGGCGCCGGGATCTTCTTCATCGGCTACGTGCTCTGCGGCCTGCCCAGCAACCTGGCGCTGAACCGCTTCGGGCCACGGCGCTGGATCGCGGTGATGATGATCACCTGGGGCACGCTGTCGACCTGCCTGCTGTTCGTCACCACGCCGACCCAGTTCTACGTGCTGCGCCTGTTCACCGGCGCCGCCGAAGCCGGCTTCTTCCCCGGCATCGTGCTGTACCTCTCGCAGTGGTTCCCGGCCCAGCGCCGCGGACGCATCATGGCTCTGTTCATGTCGGCGATCCCGGTCTCCGGCCTGCTCGGCGGGCCGTTCTCCGGCTGGATCCTCAACCACTTCGCGGCCGGTCAAGGCGGCCTCGCCGGCTGGCAGTGGATGTTCCTGATCCAGGGCCTGCCCACCGTGGTGCTGGGCTGCATGGCGGTGTTCCTGCTCAGCGACGGCTTCGCCAAGGCCGCCTGGCTGACCCCGGCGCAACGTGCCGCAGTGGAAGCCGACCTGCGCGCGGATGCGGCGAGCAAGCCGCAGACGGTGAGCGACAGCGTGCTTTCGGTGCTGACCCATCCGCTGATCTGGACCTTCGGCTTCGTCTACTTCTGCATCCAGAGCGGCGTCTACGCGATCAACTTCTGGCTGCCATCGATCATCAAGAACCTCGGCTTCAGCGACGCCCTGCTGATCGGCTGGCTGAGCGCGATCCCGTACCTGCTGGCCGGTGTGTTCATGCTGCTGGTGGGCCGCTCGGCAGACCTGCACAACGAGCGCCGCTGGCATCTTGTAGTGCCGATGCTGATGGGCGCCATCGGCCTGCTGATCGCGGTCAACTTCGCCCATAGCCCGGTAATCGCCATCCTCGGCCTGAGCATCGCCACCATGGGCGCCCTCACCGGCCTGCCGATGTTCTGGCCGATGCCCACTGCCCTGCTCAGCGCCGGCACTGCCGTGGCTGGCCTGGCGATCATCAACTCGGTCGGACAGATGGCCGGCTTCCTCAGCCCGTACCTGGTGGGCTGGATCAAGGACCAGACCGGCTCCACCGATGCGGCGCTGTACTCGCTGGCGGGCCTGATCGTGGTCGGCAGCCTGGTGGCGCTGCGGGTTTCCCGCCAGGGCCGCAGCGTCGCTGCCAACGCCTGACCTTTCGTACCCGTGCGGGGGCGCTGGCCGCTCCCGCGCAACCCCGCCCCTGCGACGCTTCGCCGCACCCCCAGCCATCTGTTGGCGCACCCCGGAAAACCAGTAGAATTTCGCGCCCTTTTTCGCCTCACCGCATCGAGCAGCGACAACCCCAACAATGAACAGCACCGGCCCGCAACGGTCCGGCTGATTGCGCGCGCGTACCTAGGGTGTCTGACCGGTATTCAACCCCACTCTATTGAGGTACGTATGTCTCCGCGTTTGCTGGCGATGGCGCTGGCACCCCTGCTCGGGCTGTTCATCATGGCCCTGGGCAACGGCTTCCTGTCTTCCCTGACCACCCTGCGCCTGGACGAGGCCGGGGAATCCGCCACCATGATCGGCTTCGTCTCCTCGGCCTATTTCATCGGCCTGACCCTCGGCGCCGTGTTCAATGACCGCCTGATCCTGCGCATCGGCCATATCCGCGCCTACAGCAGCTTCGCCTCGCTGATCGCGGTGACCATCCTCGCCCAGGGCCTGTTCGTCGATACCTGGGGCTGGATGGTGCTGCGCCTGATCAACGGCTGGGCCACCGTCGGCGTGTTCCTGGTGATCGAAAGCTGGCTGCTGATGGCCGGCGATACCAAGGCCCGCGGACGCCTGCTGGCGCTGTACATGATTTCCTTCTACGGCGCCGGCGTGCTCAGCCAGGCGGCCCTCGGCGAAATCGCCGGCTGGGGCGGCAACGCACCCTTCATGGTGGCCGGCATGCTGGCGGCGCTGTCGGTGCTGCCGATCGTGATCCTGCCGCGGGTTTCGCCGCTGCTGGAACATGTCGAGCCGTTGCGACCGCGGCAGTTGCTCAGCGTCACCCCCACCGGCCTGGTGGGCTGCTTCGGCTCCGGCGTGGCCATCGCCGCGGTCTATACCCTGCTGCCGCTGTACCTGCAGCGCATAGGCCTGGATGTCGGCGAAGTCGGCAACATGATGGCCTGGGTGATTCTGGGCGCCATGCTCCTGCAATACCCGGTGGGCCGCTGGTCGGACCGCAAGGACCGCCAGGACGTGCTGATCGCCCTCGGCCTGCTGTGCGTGGTGCTGTCGGTGATCATCCTGCTGCTGCCGCCCACCTCGGTGCTGCTGCCGGCGATGCTGTTCCTCCTCGGTGGCGGCGTGTTCGCCGTCTACCCGGTGTCGGTCAGCCACGCTGCCGACCGCGCGCCGGTGGAAGCCCTGGTACCGATGATCCAGGGCATGCTGCTGATCAACTCGCTGGGCTCGGCGCTGAGCCCGCTGGCCATTTCGCCAGCGATGAACAGCTACGGCCAGGATGGCCTGTTCTGGTCGTTCGCCCTGATCAACCTGAGCATGGTCGGCTTCTTCCTGTGGCGTCGCGGCAAGCGTCCGGTGCCGGCCAACCCGGCGCCGTTCGTGCCCTCGGCGACCTTCTCGCCGACCGGTGCCGAACTGCGGGTGACCGATGACCTGCGCCATGCCGCCCAGGAGCACCCGCCGGTGGACATGGGCGAACACGCGGTCAACCCGCCGACGCCGCGGGCCGGCGTCGAATAAGGCGTCTACACTGCGGTTCCCGGAGAACGTTCGAAGGAGAACCGCAGTGAAGAACAGATTCCGTTCGCTGGCGGGCGCGACCGCGCTGCTGGCACTAAGTGGCGTCGTGCATGCGGCGCCGCTGTCGATCCAGTCCACCTCGTTCAACGACGGTGGACGCATTCCGCTCTCGCAGATCGGTGCCGATGCCAATTGCGGCAAGGGCAAGCAGATGTCGCCACAGGTGAGTTGGTCGAACCTGCCAGAGGGCACGCGCTCGGTGGCCTTGCTGATGTTCGACCCGGACGGCGCCAAGGGGCTCGGGGTTTCCCACTGGGTGGCGTACAACATCGATCCGGCCAAGGGGCAACTGGTCGAAGGGGCTAGCGAAGGCTTCAGTCTCGGCAAGAACGTGCGCGGGGATGCCGCCTACCGTGGCCCCTGCCCGCCGGCCGGAGACAATCCCCACCACTATGCCCTGACGCTGATCGCCACCGACCTGGCACCCGGCAGCCTGCCCGAGGGGCTGGACCGGGAGGGGTTGCTGAAGGCGTTGCAGGGGCATGCGCTGGGCGGGATGAGCATTGTCGGGCTGTATGGGCACTAAGGGGCGCTGCGGTCACTGTGGGAGCGGGTTTACCCGCGATGGCGTCGGTGAATTCACTTTAGCAATCGCGGGTGAACCCGCTCCTACAGGGTGCGCGGCGCAACGTAACTATTTATTGCAATTCAATACCGTTATATAGAATTCTGCACAGCGATCCATTCAAAAGAGCCCCTCACAGAAGAGAGCCCCATGACCACCGCCGTGTCCCCCAAGGAAGCCACTGGCGCGAACTACGCGCTGGACCTGATGAAATACGCCCAGGCCCGTACCTGGGATGCAGTGGACGCCATCGCCGCGGTGATCCGTCCCGGCATGACCGAGACCGAAGCCACCAAACTCGGCAAGCAGATCCTTGCCGAACTGGGCATGGAACGCATCTGGCACCCGCTGCTGGTGCGCTTCGGCGCCAACACCCTCAAGGGCTTCAACCAGCGCTCCGACGGCGACCCGGTGCTGGGCGAGAACGACATCTTCTTCATCGACATGGGCATCGTCTGGAAAGGCCATGAAGGCGATGCCGGCGCCACCTTCGCGGTCGGCGACGACGCGGAGATGATCGCCTGCGCCGCCGCCGCGAAAACCCTGTACCAGAGCGTCGAAAGCCATTGGCGGGAAACCGGCTGCAGCGGCGTCGAGCTGTATGACTTCGCCAATGAACAGGCCCAGGCCATGGGCTGGAAGCTCAACCTGGACATCAAGGGCCACCGCGTCAGCGACTTCCCCCACGCCATCTACCGCGCCGGCGACCTCGGTGATTTCGCCGAGCAGCCGGGCAAGGGCCTGTGGATCCTGGAAATCCAGATCGCCCACCCGAGCAAGCCGTACGGGGCGTTCTACGAAGACCTGCTGGCCTGATCCAGGGAGTGCCTGCGATGACCGACGACGATTGCGAAAAGCTGATCCTGTCCAGCTGGCAGACCAATGCCGAGCCCTGGATCGCTGCCGTACGCGAGGCAAGGATCGAGAGTCGTCGCCTGGTCACCGACCGCGCCATGCTCGCCGCCATCGAGGCACGCCGCCCGCGCAGTGTGGGGGTCATGCCGAGATAAAGGAAAATTAGGACATAGTGGTTCTATCCTATTGATATAAATAGAATTTCACTTGGCCTGTTTGTCCCGCCTGCCTCATGCCCGGAAGCGTCTATGCTGATCTATTTGCATGCATAGGGGCTGAGCGATGGCGGCTTTGGAGAGAACGGCATATCCACGACTAGCAACTACCCTCAGTGCGAAGGACTTACACCGCAACTATTCGCTTTCCTCAGGAGAGCTTGACTGGATTTCCAGGACAGCTCGTAGCCCAGCCCTTTCCCTTGGGCTGGCAGTCCAGCTCAAGGTATTCCAAGAGCTCCATTACTTTCCTCCCCTAGACGAGATACCTCCAGAAATCACTGACCACATCAGGAATACACTCGGTTTTGGCCCTCGTATCACTTCCCGCTATACCAACTCGCGTACTTTTTATAGGCATCAGGCGGCCATTCGTGAGTACCTCCAGATCAAGGCTTTCTATGGTAGTGAAGCGCTCACCATAGCTCTCCACCTTGCGCACGAATCTGCCGAGGTACTCGACCAGCGGGCGGATATCATCAATGTGCTGATCGGCGAGTTGCTGCAGCGCAGCTACGAACTCCCAGCCTATTCCACCCTCAATGACGCTGCTGAGGATGCCTTAGTTGCAATGCAGGAGCGGCTATTCAATCTCGTTGTGACCAGGGCGCCAATTGAGGTGGTCTACAAACTGAAAGAACTGCTCGAAACGGATTTCGGGCGACGCCAAAGTGACTTCAACGCCCTCAAGCAGGCACCCAAGAAGCCATCCCGCAAACACTTGGAAGTGCTGATAGATCACATGGCTTGGCTCGAGAGCTTTGGGAATCTAGATGCCATTTTTGATGGAATCGTCGATACCAAAATCCGCCACTTCGCTGCCCAAGCTGCGGCGTCGGACGTCGCCGAGCTTAAGGACTGTTCGCTGCCGAAGCGTTACACGCTGATGCTTGCCTTGATCTATCGGATGCGCGTGCGGACTCGGGATCACCTAGCCGAGATGTTCATCCGGCGAATCTCTACGATTCACAAACGTGCCAAGGAAGAACTAGAGCAAATCCAAGCACGGCAACGTCAGAAGCTGGAGCAGCTGGCGGCCACCCTGGACGGTGTGGTGCAGATTTTGGTTCAGGAACCGGATGACCAAGAGGCAGGTAGCCTGATTCGGGAATACCTCTCCCCCGACGGCAACCTGGAACGGTTACGCGAAACCTGTGCCGAAGTCCAGGCTACCGGCGGTAATAACTACCTGCCGTTGATCTGGAAGCATTTCAGGTCCCATCGCTCGCTGTTGTTCCGTCTCAGCCACCTTCTCCAACTGGAGCCCACGACTCAGGATCGGTCGCTGGTTCAGGCACTTCAACTGATACAGGACAGCGAGAATTTGCACCGCGAGTGGATCGACGAGCACGTCGACTTGTCGTTTGCGTCGGAGCGCTGGGTCAAGGTCGTTCGTCGTCCTGCCAGTGAGGGGCCACCGACCAACCGGCGCTATCTGGAAGTTTGCGTATTCTCCTACCTGGCCAACGAACTGCGATCCGGTGACATGTGCGTACAAGGGTCGGAATCCTTCGCCGACTATCGCAAGCAGTTGCTACCCTGGGACGAATGTCTCCAGCGACTACCAGCCTACTGCGAAAAGATGGAACTGCCTGGCACGGCGAAGGAATTTGTTACCTCCCTCAAGACCCAGTTGGAGGAAACCGCGCAGCAACTGGATGACAAATTCCCCTCTTGCCGAGGGGACGTATCGATCAACGAAGCCGGCGAACCGGTATTGCGCCGAGTGACGGCGCGCGACATCCCGCCATCGGCCATCTCGCTACAGACGGCCCTCATGCAACGCATGCCGGCCAGGCACGTACTCGACATCATGGCCAACATCGAGCACTGGATTCAGTTCACTCGACATTTCGGGCCGATGTCCGGCAACGAGCCAAAGCTCAAAGAACCTGCCGAGCGCTACCTGATGACGATCTTCGCCATGGGTTGCAACCTCGGCCCCAGCCAGGCCGCGCGGCATCTGGCCGGTAATGTCACCCCCCACATGCTTTCCTATACCAATCGCCGTCACCTCTCGCTGGAGAAACTGGACAAGGCTAACCGCGAGCTGGTGGAGCTCTACCTGCAGCTCGATCTGCCCAAACTCTGGGGCGATGGCAAGGCGGTGGCTGCGGACGGCACCCAGTTCGACTTCTATGACGACAACCTGCTGGCCGGCTACCACTTCCGCTACCGCAAGATGGGAGCCGTTGCCTATCGGCATGTGGCCAACAACTACATCGCTGTATTCCAGCACTTCATCCCCCCGGGCATCTGGGAGGCAATTTATGTAATCGAGGGGCTGCTCAAGGCCGATCTCAGCGTCGAAGCTGATACGGTGTATTCCGATACCCAGGGCCAGTCGGCCACGGTGTTCGCCTTCACTCATCTGCTTGGTATCAACCTGATGCCACGCATCCGCAATTGGCGCGACCTGGTGATGTGCCGGCCGGATCGCGGCGCTGCGTATAAGCATATCAACCGCCTGTTCACCGACACCGCCGACTGGCACCTGATTGAAACCCATTGGCAGGATTTGATGCAGGTCGCGCTATCGATCCAGGCGGGCAAAATCTCCTCGCCTATGTTGCTGCGAAAACTCGGTTCCTACAGCCGGCGTAACAAGCTCTACCACGCGGCACAGGCACTGGGCAGCGTGATCCGTACGATCTTCCTGCTCACCTGGATCGGCAGTCGCGAGTTGCGCCAGGAGGTTACCGCGAACACCAACAAGATCGAGTCCTACAACGGATTCTCCAAGTGGTTGTCCTTCGGCGGCGACGTGATCGCCGAGAACGATCCGGACGAGCAACAGAAGCGACTGCGCTACAACGACATGGTGGCCTCGTCGGTGATCCTGCAGAACACTGTGGACATGATGCGGATCCTGCAGAAATTGGCTCGCGAGGGCTGGCAGTTCTCCGATGAGGATGTGTCCTTCCTCAGCCCCTACCTGACCAGCAACGTCAAGCGTTTCGGCGAGTTCAACCTCAAGCTCAACCGGCCGCCGGAGCCCTGGATCAAAGACTCGGTGTTCCAGCAGGCAGCCGGGTCCATCCGCACTGGCAAGCTCGGTACTGCGGAAACCGAGGAGATGACCTGATGAACATTCCTCCTGCGTCATTTCGCGTCACGCCCTACGGCGAGGTAGATGCCGAGGCGCTGGAGCGTTTGCATGACGTCTACGACACCACCCAGTTGCTGTGTCTAGTCGATGGGCTGGATCTGCTGCTTAAGGATATGAACAACATCGGCGGCCTCAGGGATGGCCTCCTGCGGGTACATGCCATGGCGAAAACGGTGCTCGATGGTGCGGCACTATCGGTGTCTGTGACGGAA
This sequence comes from Pseudomonas ulcerans, assembly GCF_036324125.1. Taxonomy (NCBI): domain Bacteria; kingdom Pseudomonadati; phylum Pseudomonadota; class Gammaproteobacteria; order Pseudomonadales; family Pseudomonadaceae; genus Pseudomonas; species Pseudomonas ulcerans. Next base: position 32,464 of record NZ_JAZDQN010000012.1, read on the forward strand.
GGCGGCAGTATCTGGGAGGAAGCCGAGTCGCTTGATGAGGATCTGGTGGAACTGGGCAATTGGCTGGCCAGCGTCAGAGCTCAACTGAGGCCTTTGATTGAACTCATGCCGGCCGATCCTCATTAACCAACTAGTCGCCAGCAACACCGAGCAAGCTACTGGCTTCTGAACGGCTCAACAAGTTGACCCACATAGCCTGTCGGATAGTTCCGGTCACGCAGTCCTACTTCGGCGCTGCCGGGCTTGCTTGCGCTGTCATAGAAGGTTCCAAGCAACTGATCCCACACCAGCAAGAACTCACCGAAATTGACCTGAGCATCCTCGAAGTCGCGTTTGTGATGCCAGCGGTGTGTTTCTGCAACACCGATGACGCGCCGTAGCCAGCCCAACGAGTAGTCCAGATTTGAGTGTTGAAAGGCCAAATGTACCGTCAGGATGCCGAACCAGGTGGCCACGAGTGCAGAAGGAGTGCCCATCGCAAAGAGCACGAGCAGCCCAGGCCCTGCCATGATGGCGGCATGCAACGGGTGCCGGCGCTCGCCGTTCATCCAGTAGAGCCGCTCAGCGCTATGATGTGGCTCATGCAAGCGCCACAGCCATGGAACCTGATGGCTGAAGCGGTGCATGGCGTACAAGCTAAGGTCCAGCACGGCGGCGACAATGACTAGCTGAGCCCACAGCGGTAACTCTGTTGGGAAGACACGGAACTCTGCGGGCACCCAATCGCCCAGCCGGGCCAGCACGGTCGCCGTAATCTGGATCACGGACAGGTTCACGACCATATGGATGATATCAGTAAGGGTATCCTGGTGGTCCTCCAACCAGTCGTCACGGAACGGCTGCACGCGTTCCAGCAGCGCCACCAGCAGAATCCCTAGGGCGGCAATGATCGGCGTGCTGGGCCAATACGGAATACCCGTGTAGAGCAACCAGATCATCCAAGCTGCGGCCCCGCCAAAGATTGTTGGGTAGCTGAGCCAGCGGATCATGAACCTGAGTGAATTGCCCATCGTGAAGCCCTCCCTGAGATGACTCCACTTTGTGCCAATCACCTGTGATGGCGCTTGAACAGAAAAGCTGAATTCAGCCTTTCAGACTGACATGACCCAAGGCAGATGAGGGGTCGAGGCCAAACAGGTCGCGGAAGGTGCGGGAAAAGTGGGCAGCGTCAGCGAAGCCGGCAGCGTGGGCGGCCGCAGTCAGGTTGGCGCCGCTGGCGATATGCTGGAGCGCTATGACCAGGCGATTCCATTTCCGGTAGCTGCGCAGCGGCAGACCGGTCTGTTCGACGAACCAATGTGAGAATCGGGTAGGCGACAGATGAACGCGCTTGGCCAACGCCTGCCTGCCATTAATCGGCTCTTTTAACGCAGCGAGGACCGACTGCAGTCGCGGATCGGAGGCCGGCGGAGTCGTAAGGTTGAGAACAAGGCGCACCATTTCCCGAATTTGCTGGGCTGACGGATCGGAGCTGCTCAGCAATTTTCGCAGCGATGCTGTATCGCCCATCTGAATCGGAGTGATGCCCTCCCCGATGTTATCGGGAAGTGCTCGCGCCTCATCGGACAGCGCGTCGAGGTAGATCGACAACACTTCGTCAGCTTCGATCTGATGGGCCACCCCTGCCCTGATGCAGATGGCCCTTGCCGTCACCGACGAGGATGTACACTTCACAGTCAAGCTGCCGTTCAAGCTGACGGTAATTTGATGCGCCATGTGGCTATGCCAATCTTGGCTACCCGCCTGCCCCAGAAAAATGCCCAGCCCGGGTGAAATCCAGGCTCTGCCATGCCAGCCGATACCCTGCGTTGCGTTCATTCAGCGGCACCTCAGGGTTCCACATCCCGCTGCATTTTGTGCACTAATGAGCTTTATAGCTAATTATAGAGTGATTATAGAATCCTCTTTGGCCTGAACTCTATCGCTTGCTCGATTGAAATCTCACCCGCTACAAAATCAGCTCGCCCTGTGAGACTAGACACTCTATTTGATCCAAATCAACGAAGTGCTGTTATCGTCAAAAGGAGCATTCATGGCTCGGGGGCAATCTGCTATCGTCGGCCTATTGCCCCGCCTGGTGAATTGCTGTGCGTCGGATTGGATTGATCCTGCTAATGATTGCTAGCCTCGTGCTGCCGACCTTCGGCGGTGTGGCTTTCAGCATGCCGGCACAACCTTGCCCGATGCAGAGCGCCGATCATCAGGGCCATGCAATGGTCGATGCTCCGTGCTGCGAGCAAATGGACACGTCTGATGGGGTGGCCAATAAGTCCCCCTGCAAATCCGGCCAGGAATGCAAGACCGGAGGACTTCTCCAGACCACCGTGATCAAGAGCATATCCCCTCTCCCCTCACGCCCCGAGATATTGCTGACCCAGTCGGTGATTAAGCGAGAGCCCGCAGGACTCTGGCGCCCTCCTCGTTTCGTCTAATGCCGTGATCATCCCGCGCCTTACAGTCAGGCGCATCGTCGCGACCACGTTTCGTAGCTGCGACCTCGATCAATCGCATTGGAGGCGAAAGCATGTCCGCTTTCCTTTTTCCACGCCGTGGCTATCTCGGCGTGTTGGCTGCCGCATTCTGGGCAGCTCCCTGGCTTGCCGCGCAGGCACAGCCCCTAACCTTCGAACGAGCCCAAGCTCTGGCCGAACAGAGTGCCCCTGAGAACCTCGCGCGCCAGGCGCAGGTGGCATCGGCACAGCAGGCTGTAGGGCCCGCAGACGCCTTGCCCGATCCCAAGCTGATTATAGGCATCGACAACCTGCCGATCGAAGGCCCTGACCGTTACACACTTAATCGTGACTCCATGACCATGCGCCGCATTGGACTCATGCAGGAGGTACCAAACGGCGACAAGCGTCTGGCCCGTCGCCAACTGGCCGAAGCCTCCATGACGCGGGCCGAGGCCGAACAGCGTGCCATGCAGTTGGAAATCAAGCGCCAGACGGCAGTGAGCTGGCTGGATGTGTACTACGCCGAACGCAGTGTTGGCCTCTTCGATCAACTGGACCGTCAGATCGAGATGCTCCGCTCGACCGTGCAATCGCTGATTGCCGGCGGTAGTGCTCAGCCTGGCGAGCTGTTGCAGGCCGACCAGGAAGCTTTGGCGTTACAAGATCGGCGAGATGAACTGAATCGCGATGTGGCAGTAGCTCGTGCCAAGCTGCGCCGCTGGATAGGCAACGAGGCTGACCAGCCTTTGCAAGGAGGTGTTCCCAGTCTGAACCTGGTGGCACCGCACCTGCAGCAACGCATTGCCTCACACCCTGAGTTGCGCGCTGCCTCCGCCCGAGTCGGCGAGGCTAGCGCCGAGCTGAACGAGGCCATCGCCGAGAAGACCCCCGACTGGGGTGTTGAGTTTGCCTACAACAATCGCGACAACCAGTTCGGCGATATGGTGATGGTGCAATTTACCTTCGACCTGCCGTTGTTCGTAGGCACACGTCAGGGGCCCAAGATCAACGCCAGACAACAAAGCGTGTCGCAGATGGAAGCCGAGCAGGAAGCATTACTGCGCGCCCATCAGGCTGAGCTGGAAGGCGGTATTGCCGAGCTTGAGCAACTGCGCAGGACCTTGTCACGCACCGAAAAAACCTTGATCCCGCTTGCAAGCAAACGTGCCGATCTCGAACTTGCCGCTTACCAGGCCGGCAACAGCCAGCTGACATCCGTCCTCACCGCCCAGCGCGACCTGATCGAGGCTCAGCTACGGCAGATTGAACAGCAGCGCAAGCTGAGCCAGCTCTCCGCAAGCCTGTACTACGCCTATGTGGAGGGACTGAAATGAAGATATCGGCATTTGGTTTTGCGGTCGCCTTGCTGGCCGTGGGCATTGGCGCGGCGGGCGGTGGCTACTGGCTGGCCCAGCGGCAAGCCAAACACGAGATCCTGCCTAGCTCCGCACCGACGGACGAGCGCAAGGTGCTCTATTGGTACGACCCGATGCAGCCTGAGCAGCGCTTCGATAAGCCGGGCAAGTCACCTTTCATGGATATGGAACTTGTCCCTAAATACGCAGGATCCGAGCAGGATCCGTCTGTCCTGAGCATCCCCGCTCAAGCCGTGCAGAACCTCGGAATGCGAACCTCGATGGTGATCCGAGGTGTACTGCCCTCGGATATCGAGGCGGTGGGTTCCCTGGCCTATAACCAGCGAGAAGTGGCGAACCTCCAGGCCCGCGCCGGCGGATTCGTCGAGCGGGTTTACGGTCGCGCCCCGGGCGATGTGCTGCCTGCCGGAGCCCCCCTGGTCGACCTGCTGATTCCCGAATGGTCCGCCGCGCAGTTGGAGTTCCTGGCGGTACTGCGTACCGCTGACACTCGCTTGATAAGTGCGGCCCAAGAGCGCCTGCGCCTGCTTGGCATGCCTCAAACGTTGATCGAGCAGGTCCGCCGCAGCGGCAGACCACGGGCGGTGCAAACCCTCACCACACCTATCAGCGGCGAGCTCCAAGCCTTGCAGGTACGCGCCGGGATGACCGTCGAAGCCGGGCAGGATCTGGCGTTGATTAACGGGCTATCCAGTGTCTGGCTCGATGCGGCGATACCCGAGGCCATGGCCGGAAGTATCCAGGTCGGGGACGAGATCCGCGCCAACCTGACGGCCTTTCCTGATCGACCGCTGCTGGGCCGCGTCATAGCCTTGCTGCCGAGTGCCGATCCGCAAACACGCACGCTCACGGTACGCAGCGAGCTACCCAACCCTGCCGGTAAGTTGCGCCCCGGCATGTTCGCCGCCGTACGCCTGAACAGTGCCGTCGAACAATCCACGCTTCTTGTGCCGAGTGAAGCCGTGATTCGCACCGGGAAGCGTGCGTTGGTGATGCTGGTAGAAGGCGATGGGCGCTACCGCCCCCTGGAAATAACCTTGGGCCGCGAGGCTGATGGGCGTCTGGAGGTGTTGTCCGGTCTTGAGGAGGGTCAGGCGGTCGTTACCTCCGGCCAGTTCCTCATCGATTCGGAGGCCAGCCTACAGGGTGTCATGGCCAGCCATGCCGAGCAGGACAATAAGAAGGAACTACATGAGGCCCATGGTGTGATTCGTGCTCTGGACGCGGAGTCAGTCACCCTGGAGCACGGGCCCTTCGAGAGCCTGAATATGCCAGGTATGACCATGGCTTTTCCATTGGTCAGCTCAGAAGTAGCTGTGGGACTTAAGCCAGGAGATCACGTACGTATCGGCGCCCGCCAGAAAAACTCCGGCCTGATGATCGAGCAGCTCAGCAAGGAAGGAGACCAGCCATGATCGCACGCCTGATCCACTGGTCTATCGGCAATCGCTTTCTGGTGCTGCTGGCGACCCTGTTCATCACCGCCCTGGGCATCTGGTCGCTGCGCAACACGCCGTTGGATGCACTGCCGGATCTGTCCGACACCCAGGTCATCATCCGCACAAGCTTCCCCGGGCAGGCACCGCAGATTGTCGAGAACCAGGTGACCTACCCGCTGGCCACCACCATGCTCTCGGTGCCGGGGGCGAAGACAGTGCGCGGCTACTCGTTCTTCGGCGACTCCTTCGTTTATGTGCTGTTCGAGGACGATACCGACCTCTACTGGGCACGCTCGCGGGTGCTGGAGTACCTCAACCAGGCGCAGGAACGCCTGCCCGAGGGTGTTACCACCACCCTTGGGCCGGATGCCACCGGCGTGGGCTGGATCTACCAGTACGCCTTGGTCGACCGCAGCGGCCAGCATGATCTTGCCCAGCTGCGGGCACTGCAGGACTGGTTCCTTAAGTACGAACTCAAGGGCCTGCCCAACGTAGCCGAAGTGGCCACCCTCGGCGGCATGGTCAAGCAATACCAAGTGCTGCTCGATCCCCAGAAGCTGGTGGCTTATGGGGTAACTCAGCAGGAGGTCGAAGCGGCGCTGAAGAGCGCCAATCAGGAAACCGGCGGCGCCATCCTGGAGCTGGCAGAGCGCGAGTACATGGTCCGGGCTTCAGGCTATCTAGAGAGCCTGGCGGATTTCCGCAATGTGCCGCTGCGGGCTTCGGCCAGCGGAGTTCCGGTGCTGCTGGGTCAGGTGGCCACCATTCAGTTGGGGCCAGAGATGCGTCGTGGCATTGCCGAGCTGGATGGCCAGGGTGAAGTTGTAGGTGGCGTGGTCATCTTGCGCTCCGGAAAGAATGCCCGCGATACCATCGCCGCGGTGAAGACCAAGCTGGACAGCCTGAAGGGCAGCTTGCCGGCCGGCGTCGAGGTGGTCACCACCTATGACCGTTCGCAATTGATCGACCGCGCCATCGATAACCTCAGCTACAAGCTGCTGGAAGAGTTCGCGGTGGTTGCCCTGGTTTGCCTGATCTTCCTCTGGCACCTGCGCTCGTCGCTGGTCGCGATCATCACCCTGCCCCTGGGCATCCTGATGGCCTTCATCGTCATGCGCTACCAGGGCGTCAATGCCAACATCATGTCGCTCGGCGGGATCGCAATCGCCATCGGCGCCATGGTCGATGCCGCCGTGGTGATGATCGAGAACGCGCACAAGCACATCGAGGCCTGGAAGGCTCGACACCCCGGTGAACCGCTTCAGGGCGAGGCGCACTGGCGGGTGATCGGCGAAGCTGCGGCCGAGGTCGGGCCGGCGCTGTTCTTCAGCCTTTTGATCATCACCCTGTCTTTCCTCCCGGTCTTCACCCTGGAGGCCCAGGAGGGTCGCCTGTTTGGCCCGCTGGCATTCACCAAGACCTATGCCATGGCTGCCGCTGCTGGCCTCTCGATCACCTTGGTACCGGTGCTGATGGGCTATTGGATTCGTGGGCATATCCCCAGCGAACAACAGAACCCCTTGAATCGTTGGCTGATCGGTGCATACCGGCCGGTGCTGGAGTGGGTGCTGGCTTGGCCTAAGGTGACCCTAGCGCTGGCCTTGCTAGTGTTTTTGTCCAGTCTCTGGCCCCTCAGCAGACTCGGAGGAGAGTTTCTACCGCCGATGGACGAGGGCGACCTGTTGTACATGCCATCAGCCCTGCCCGGCTTGCCGGCCAGCAAGGCCACCCAGCTGCTGCAGCAAACCAACCGGATGATCCTCACGGTGCCCGAAGTGGCACGGGTATTCGGCAAGGCCGGGCGAGCAGAGACCGCCACCGATCCAGCACCGCTGGAAATGTTCGAGACCACGGTGCAGTTCAAACCACGCGATCAATGGCGCGCGGGGATGACACCCGAAAAGCTGATCGAGGAACTGGATCGCGCGGTAAAAGTTCCGGGGCTGTCCAATATCTGGGTGCCGCCCATCCGCAACCGCATCGACATGCTGGCGACGGGGATCAAGAGCCCCATTGGGGTGAAAGTGTCCGGAACCTCCTTGGTCGACATCGAGCGCATAACGCGCGATATCGAGGCCGTGGCCAAAGAGGTGCCTGGGGTGAGTTCGGCCTTGGCAGAACGCCTTACTGGCGGCCGTTACGTGGACATCCAGATCGATCGACTGGCCGCGGCGCGCTATGGCCTGAGCATCGCCGATGTGCAGGCGGTGGTATCGGGCGCCATCGGCGGCAGCAATATTGGTGAGACGGTTGAAGGACTGGCCCGCTTCCCGATCAACCTGCGCTATCCCAAGGAGTGGCGAGACAGTCCGCAGGCACTACGGCGTATGCCGATCCTCACGCAAGCCGGCCAGCAGATCACCTTGGGCACCGTCGCCCAGGTTAGTCTGACCGAAGGGCCGCCAATGCTGCGCAGCGAGAACGGGCGTCTGTCCGGTTGGGTCTATGTCGATGTCCGTGGGCGCGACCTGGCATCGACCGTGCGCGAGTTGCAGCAACGCGTAGCTGAGCAGGTACAACTCGATGCTGGCATGACCGTCTCCTACTCCGGTCAGTTCGAGTTCCTGGAGCGCGCCAATGCACGGCTGGCCTGGGTGGTACCGGCGACCTTGTTGATCATCTTCGTGCTGCTTTACCTGACCTTCAGCCGCTTCGGTGAGGCCCTACTGATCATGGCAACCCTGCCCTTCGCCCTATCGGGCGGCATCTGGCTGCTCTACTGGTTCGGCTTCAACCTGTCGGTTGCCACTGGGGTCGGCTTTATCGCCTTGGCCGGCGTCTCGGCGGAATTTGGGGTGATCATGCTGCTGTACCTGAAGAATGCCTGGCATGCACGTATGGATGCCGGGCGCAGCGGTGACCCGGCACTACTGGAGGCAATTCGTGAAGGCGCAGTGCTGCGCGTGCGGCCCAAGGTGATGACGGTGGCCGTGATCATCGCCGGCCTGTTGCCAATCCTCTGGGGCGGAGGTGCCGGATCTGAAGTGATGAAGCGCATCGCCGCGCCCATGGTCGGCGGCATGATTACCGCGCCGCTGATGTCCATGTTGGTTTTGCCGGCCGCGTACTGGCTGATGCGAAGGCAGCGTACACAGAAGGTTCGCGCACCGCAGGAGCTATAGCTTTACAAACCCGGGCAAGCCACGCGCCAAGCTGACTCGCCCGGGTAACGCGGCAGGAAGCATTACGGCGATGTAACTTTGACTTCATTTTTATGACAGGTTGAGCGGATATATTTTAATCACCACTTTGAAGGAGTGATTAAACATGAAAAGCCTCAAAGTTATTGCAGCCCTTGCCGCTATGGTTGTTTCCTCTGCCACTCTGGCAGAAGGCGGCGCTGATCGTGTTTATGGTCGGATGATTCAGGCCAATGAGCAGGCCATGCAAGAGTATGCTGCCGCTAACGGAAAGAATCCGCCTGAAGTTATTCATTACCGCTACGGCATGAAACTCGATATCGCCAGGGTCGTGGCCACTACCCCGACGGACTCTAGCTGCGGTGTGATGCCGGCCCAGATGACCTACGAGGACTCCAATGGCGATCTGAATATTCTTGAATACCGGGCAGCCGGGACAGGTTGCCGTAATCAAAACTAGATAAATGACATCGCGCTGACTGAAATGTAATTTCCAAGTCACCCTGACGTTATTTGGCATGTGGAAATATGACCAAGGCGTGCCTGGCTATGCCCGGCGCGCTTGGCACATATATGCGACCACACAATGACAACTGCCAATAACATCAGGAGCATTTATGAATAACAGAACCCTGTTAGGACTTTCTCTGCTCACTCTGAGCGTCAGTACCGGGCAAGCTGCGATGGCCGCCGGCGAGAAAGGCTAGGGATTTATCGAAGGCAGCAGCCTGACCATTCTCAATCGAAATCTCTACTTCAACCGCGATTTCCGTAAAGGCCAGTCCAGCAGCTCGGGTAATGGCTATTCGGAAGAGTGGGCGCATGGCGTGATAGGCAGATTCGAGTCTGGTTTCACCGAGGGCACCATAGGCTTTGGTGTCGATGCCTTTGCCATGCTAGGGCTCAAGCTTGACACCGGCGACGGCCGTTCTGGAGCAGGCGGCTCAGTCGACGTGATGCCTTACAACAGCCTCGGGCAGGCTGAGGACAACTACTCAAAACTGGGGGGCGCGGTGAAAACTCGGTTCATGGATACCGAGATCAAGGTAGGCGACGTCTTTCCTGTCAGCCCTGTCGTCCAATACGGTGATGCGCGGCTTTTACCGGAGAGTTTCCGAGGTATCACCGTGCTCAACAGCAGCGTGGAAGGACTGTCGCTTCAAGGCGGTCGCCTCCACTCGATGAGCCAACCCAATACCAGCAGCATGCGCGACGGCTTCGCTACCTTCTACGCAGGCGAAGTGGACTCGCCATGGATCGCCTATTTCGGTGGTGATTACACGCTTAATGACAACGTCGGCTTTAGTCTCTACACCAGCCGCCTCAAGGATGCCTGGAATCAATATTACGCGGGCACCACGCTGAGCTACCCGCTTGCGGACGATGTCGCCTTGATCGGCGGGCTGAACTACTACAAGGCGGTCGATGAAGGGAAGCAGCTCCTCGGGAGCTTCGATAACAACATCTGGAGCGGCAAGGTCGGCATCCAATTCGGCGCTCACACAGTACTGGTGGGTCTCCAGCGCAACAATGGCGATGATGACTTCGATTACTTGCGCCAATCGGACTCCATCTACCTCGACAACTCCATCCAGTACAGCGACTTCAACTCGCCGAAGGAGAAGTCATGGCAAGTGCGCTACGACCTGGATATGGAGTCTTTCGGTGTGCCTGGGTTGAGCTTCATGACTCGATATGCCCAGGGCTGGGATGCCGACTACAGCAAGGCCAACGAAGTCTATATGCGCCGTGATGACAACGGCGATCCGTTGACCAACCAGAAGCGCTGGGAGCGGGACATCGAGGCCAAGTACGTTGTGCAGACTGGATCACTGAAGGATATGTCTTTCCGTGTTCGCCAAATGACCACTCGCGCGACCGATTACGAGTCGGATCTGGATGAAGTCCGCCTGATTGTCGAGTACCCGCTGGAAGTTCTCTAACCCTGGCAAGCGGGCGGGTTGATTGCCCGCTCGCGCCTTGGTCCTGCTGTCCCCTCGTAGTGCTCCTTTGGTTTGGAGACAGCCCTTGGCGCCCTCGGGCGCCTTTTTTACTTAGGTTAAAGGGCGTATGAAAAAGAGTCGGCCACTACACACAAGCGGCCGTGCTGGCAGGCAGTACTACTGAGCGGGATATTCTGCAACGACCTGATCAGACCCCGCCTTGGTCAAGCCAATGACCTGGTAGGCATGCTGTACGCCATCGACTTCCATACCGGGGGAGCCCGCCGGCATCCCGGGAACAGCGATGCCCACGAGATCATCGCGCTTGGTGAGCTCGATGACCTGAGCCGCCGGCACATGACCTTCGACGAACTTGCCGTCAATCACCGCGGTGTGACAAGACGCCAACCGCGGCGCAACGCCCAGACTTTGCTTCACTGCCGACATGTTGCTTTCGACATGGTCGACGACTTTGAAGCCATTCGCTTCGAGGTGTGAGATCCACTTCTTGCAACATCCGCAATTAGCATCACGATGGACATCAATCGTCAGGGCATCAGCGGCTTGAACTCCAGTTGTGACGGAGAGAGCGGCCAGCAAGGCCAGATATTTAGCTTTCATGCACGTGCTCTTTGCCATCGGCGTGGGTGTGGGTCTTGGGCGAGGCATTCGGAGTTTGCTCGGAATGATGGTCTCCGCCGCTTGGGGCGGCCTCATCCCCGGCATGGTGATCATCGCCACTCATGTCCGAATGGTGACCTGCCTCAGGTGCGGAGCCACCCTCGCTATCAGTAGCCGCGGCATCGTGATGGCCAGGCTCTCCGGCATCACCTGTTCCATGATGGTCTTCGCCACCGCCGCTATTGCCATGATGGCCAGGCTTGTTGTCGCCGTGCTGACCTTCATGATTGTGCATTTGCGTTTCCCCACCACCATGCTGATGGCCGCCACTGGATGCGACGAGTGCTTGGTATTGCTTGGCATCCATCGTCGGCAATTGGTCAATGAAGGCAACCATGCCCCAGATGTACTCATCGCCCATGCTCTTGCCCCACGCAGGCATACCCGTTGCCTTGATGCCATGCTTGATCACCCAGAACGCTGCTGACGGATTGCCATCGACACCGATCTTGGCGAGGTTGGGAGGCGCAGGGTAAAGCGATTGGCTTAGCTCGGTCTCCGCCACACCTGGCGCCAAATGACAGCCGATACACATGGAGTTGTAGTTGCCCGCACCGGCGCGAATAAGAGCTTGATCATCCAGGTTGGGAACCTCGATGTCCCGCGAACGGACTTCGATAGAGCGGTCACGGGCCATCGTGAGAAACGCATGCACTGCAGGAAAATGGGGATCGTCGGCCCCCACGTTGACCACGCCAAAGTAGGCGCCGGCCAGGACAGCTGTGCTACCGACCACGCCGGCCGCCACCAAAGTTTTAATTGTTCTTTTCATGTCAGGTTCTCAAAACCACATCCGGATACCGGCGACAAAACGCGCCTCGTCTACATCACCGCCCTCGTCGCGCACCATGTCTGCCGTGTTGCCATAGGAGCGGCTCCAGGAAACCCCGATATAGGGGGCAAACTGCCTGACAATCTCGTAACGCAGACGCAAGCCGAGCTCGGTATTTGCCAACCCAGACCCCACACCTCGCTCAGGATCGTTCTTGCCGTAGAAGTTCATTTCGGCAGTTGGCTGGAGAATCAGCCGGTTGGTCAGCAGAATGTCGTACTCGCCCTCCAGTCGGGCAGCAGTTTGGCCATTCTCGCCGACGAAGGCCGTGGCTTCGGCCTCAAAGGCGTAAAGCGCCATGCCCTGGATACCGAAGGCGGCCCAAGTCTGCGGCGACTCCGGTTTGAAGTCCTGGCGAACGCCCGCGACGACATCCCACCAAGGGCCGATCGAGCGGCCGTACAGCAGCTGTAATTCAGCATCCTCGGTCACGCCGTTGGTACGCTCGCCTTCGGAGCGGAACCAGACCCGGTTGATATCACCGCCTACCCAGCCCGACGCATCCCAGGCCAGGGTGCTGCCCTCATCTGCGTCCTGGTATTCGAGCTGATCGAGCAGGAAAAAACTGTTGATGGCGCTGTCGTGAACCTTGTGGCCAGGTAATGGCGGGAAAGCCGCTTGGCGATCAGCATCCGTCAGAACGGGAATCGGCGTACGGCTGGTGGTTCTCGGGGCTTCAGCGGAGCCATGGTTCATCTTTGAATGATCCATGCCCTCCATCTGTCCTTGCATGGCGCCATGCCCCATCTTGCTGTGATCCATAGCCTGGGCCTTCTCTTGGCTCTGGCCGTGGCCCATCTGGCTATGATCCATGCTGCCCGAAGCACCCTGCATGGCACCATGGTCCATCTTGCTGTGATCCATGCCCTCCATCGGCGCTTTGGTAGCGCCGTGGCTCATCTGGCTATGGTCCATCGACATGGTGCCGTGCCCCATTGCCGAATGATCCATTTCTTCCGCAGCCAAAGTAACGCCGCCGCTGAACGCACTCAGCGACACAGCCAGCGCCAAGAGAGATGGACGTGAAAACCTAGTGGTCATGGTTCGAACCTGCTTCGGCTTCGGTGCCGCCATGCTTATCCATCATGTTTTCGTGATTCATGCCGTCATGCTTCATGTCTCCGTGATCCATGGCGCCATGATCCATCTGCTGGCCAGCGGCCTTGTCTTTCGATTGATCTGCAGGCTTGTCACTGGCGTCGGGCGCAGCCGACTCGGCAGCATGTTGTTCGTGCTCGCTGTGCCCCTCACCTGCCAATGACGTCGGCGCGTGCAGAACAGCCAAAAGACTGAACATCGCTGCGCTGCCAAACAGGGCATTACGCTTCATAAAAGTACTCATCAGAAATCTCCTTTACTCATCCACACGGACTTCACGGAACATGCCCATTTCCATGTGGAGCAACAGGTGGCAGTGATAGGCCCAACGTCCCAACGCATCGGCGGTCACCCGATAGCTGCGCTTGGAACCTGGCGGCATGTCGATGGTGTGTTTACGCACCAGGAAATTGCCGTTCGCATCCTCCAGATCACTCCACATGCCATGAAGATGGATCGGGTGAGTCATCATGGTGTCGTTGACCAGCGTGATGCGAACACGCTCGCCGTACTTGAGGCGCAGAGGCTCGGCGTCAGAGAACTTGATTCCATCGAAGGACCAGGAGAATTTCTCCATATGCCCGGTGAGGTGCAGCTCGATGGTGCGACTTGGCTCACGCCCGTCCGGATCAGGGAAGGTGCTGCGCAGGTCAGAGTAAGTCAGGACGCGCCGGCCGTTATCACGCAGGCCGATACCTGGGTCGTCCAGCTTGTGCGTCGGCGTCATGGTCTGCATGTCGACCAAAGGATTGTTGGTCTCTGAGGCCGGGTGTGCCTGCATGTTGCCAGCCATGCCAGCCATGCCAGCCATGCCAGCCATGCCCGAATGATCCATTCCAGCCATCTGGCTGTGATCCATGCCGGCCATGCCACCCTGCATGCTCCCATGATCCATGCCCGCCATACTGCCGTGGTCCATTCCGGCCATGTTCCCGTGATCCATACCGCCCATGCTGCCGTGATCCATACCCATGTCGCCCATGGCAATCAGCGGACGCGGGTCGGGGCTGGGTACTGGTGCACTCAACCCCTCCTGTACAGCAAGGGTGCCGCGCGCATAGCCAGTGCGGTCCATGGATTGGGCAAACACGGTATAGGCCTGTTCGCTGTCTGGTTCGATGATCACGTCGTAGGTCTCGGCCACGGCGATACGGAACTCTTCGACGCTGACCGGTTTGACGTGCAGACCATCGGCCGCAACCACAGTCATCTTCAGGCCTGGGATGCGCACATCGAAATAGGTCATAGCCGAGGCATTAATGAACCGCAGGCGGATCTTTTCGCCTGGTTTGAATATGCCGGTCCAGTTGCCATCAGGTGCCTGGCCATTCATCAGGTAGGTGTAGGTGTAGCCACTGACGTCAGCGAGATCCGTCGGGCTCATCTTCATCTCGGCCCACATCTTGCGATCGGCTACGGCGGCGGACCAACCCATCTCGCTTACGTCATCGATGAAGTCACCAACGGTGCGTTTGTGCTGGTTGTAGTAGTCCGACTGTTTCTTGAGCTTGGCCAGTACCCGCGTTGGATTTTCATCCGTCCAGTCGCTCAGCAACACGACGTAATCACGGTCGTAACTGAAGGGCTCGGGCTCCTTGGCATCGATGACCAGCGCGCCGTATACGCCGACCTGCTCCTGCAGCCCCGAGTGACTGTGATACCAGTAGGTACCGTTCTGGTTGACCTTGAACTTGTACTCATACATGCCGTCAGGGGCGATGCCATGGAAGCTCAGGCCAGGAACACCATCCATGTTCGCCGGCAGGATGATGCCGTGCCAATGGATGGAGGTGTCCTCCTTGAGGCGGTTGCGCACGCGCAATGTGACGGTATCGCCTTCGCGCCAACGAAGAATCGGCCCAGGGAGCGAGCCGTTGATGGTCATGGCCGTGCGCGCTGCGCCGGTGATGTTCACCGGGGTTTCACCGATGAATAGGTCGAATTCGTTACCAGTCAGTACGTTGGGCTGGCCGGGGCTGTTCACCGCCCAGACCGGCGTGCGCCACATGCCCATGCCGCCGAGAATACCGGCGGCGGCGAGGCCTTTGACGAAAGTACGTCTTGTGGTTTTGCTTTGCATGCCGTTATGTCCAATCCGTCAGATGAGCCGGTGATATGCATCCGGTCTCGGGTTCATTGACTGCTCCAGTGTCGGGAGATTTGATCTTCAAGCCTTGCGTGCTGCGCAAGTTCCCCCTGACACCAAGCAGTATGAAACTGCCATATCTCAACCATCCGGGTGATTACATTTCTGTAAGGTTGAGGGGGCTCAGCAGCTGGCGTGTTCCGCCTGTTTGGCTTGGCTGCCGGCGACAGGAGCTTCATCGTTCTGCTGCTTGGCCAACTGATAGGCTTCCAGCGAGACCTGGCGGGCTTGTTCCATGCGTGCAAACGTGCGATCAGCACCGCCTTCGGCCATCGCCAGGCTGGAAACACTCAGGGCAGCAACTACAAACAGGGTTTTGATCGATTTCATTTCGTTAATCCTCAGAAGTTTAGAAGCCCCTGTAACTAGTGGGGACGAGCGTTAAGCTCGCTGCTACGTTAACCACGACGCCCTGTCAGCAACCTGATCCGAACATTACAGTTCTGTCAGTTTGCTATTTCTTTCTTGTAGGCCCTCCTGAAGGCTCGGTACTGTCTTCCTGCCCGCGCAGCCTTGCGGATTCCATGGGCCTGATCGGTAGCAATGCCTGAGCTAACTCGTTCATTCGCACCGACGGATCGCGACCATCAAACAATCAAGAGAGATAGCCACTATGTCGAACAAATCCAACGTAGCTACCGGTGCCGCCTTGGCTCTGGTGGCCGCCAGCCTGTTCTCCACCCTGCCCGTCCAGGCTGCTCAGGAAACCAAAGCAGCAGAAGTGAAGTGCTTCGGGATCAATGGTTGCAAAGGGCAGAACGACTGCATGACCGCGAAAAACGACTGCAAAGGCCAAGGCGAATGCAAAGGCCAAGGGTTCAAGTTGATGACCCAGACCAAATGTGACGAAGCCGGTGGCAAAACCAGCGAATAAGGCGGTTCAGGGGAGTGCATGCCACTCCCCTGCTGGAGTCTCGAATGAGTAAGCGCAAAACTCTGGGTTTCGGTCTTGGCCTTCGTAACGAGTATTACCGGCAGATCCTGGAGGAACGGCCTGCGGTCGACTGGTTCGAGATCATTTCCGAGAATTACCTGGTGGAGGGCGGCAAGGCTCTCTACTTCCTTGATGCGATCGGCGAGCACTACCCCCTGGTGATGCACGGAGTATCTCTTTCGATTGGCGGCTCACATGCCTTGGACATAGACTACCTACGACAGCTCAAGCAGCTGGCGGATCGGGTGCAGCCTCAGTGGGTGTCTGATCACCTGTGCTGGAGTCGAGGCAACGCCCATCAACTTCACGATCTGCTACCGCTGCCGTTTACCCAGGAGAGCCTGCTGCATGTCGCGGCCCGGGTGCGCTTGGTGCAGGATGTTTTGGAACGTCCCATCGTGCTGGAGAACGTTTCCTCCTACGTGCAGTGGACAACATCCAGCATGAGCGAGTCTCAGTTCCTCTCGGAGCTCAGTTACCTGACCGGGTGCGAGCTGCTTCTCGACGTGAACAACGTCTACGTCAGTTCGCGCAACCAGGGTTTCGACCCTTGGCAGTTCATCATGGAATTGCCGCACGAGCGGATTCGGCAAATTCACCTGGCCGGGCACAGCGATTACGGGCAGTACCTCATCGACACCCATGACCAGCCCATCGCTGATCCGGTTTGGTCTCTCTACAGCAAGACTTTGAGCTACTTGGGCCCGACATCGACCTTGATCGAGCGGGATGACCAGTTTCCGCCGCTGGAAGAGCTGTTGTCCGAATTAGCACATGCCCGTGCTATCGCCAAATCTGTGATATCGGGGGCCACCCCTTGAGCCTGATCGCCCTACAGACTGCATTTGAAACTTACCTGACAGGTGACAGTGCCCTGCCCTCCAACGAGCTTTTGGAGCAGATCCGAGGTAGCACAGCGCTGAGTGCTCTCGAAGGCCTGCAGATCTACCACAACGCTTACCGTTCGCGCCTGCTTGCGGTCTTGCGAGAAGACTTCCCTGCCCTGCTTCACTGGATCGGCAACGAATCATTCGAGCAGCTCGCACTGGCCTACTTGGCCGCCTGGCCACCACGACATTTCAGCATTCGCTGGCTGGGCGAGAAGCTGCCCGAGTTCATTAGCAGCTACGTCGAAGAACCCCAACTATCGCCGATGCGCGAACTCGCGGAACTGGAATGGGCCTTTACACTGGCCTTCGACGCTCAGGATGTCGAAGCGCTTTCGCTGGAGACCATGAGTGATTTTTCGGCTGAAGACTGGATTTCACTCAGGGTTTCCCTGACTGCATCTGCCCGGTGGTTGCAGCTGCAGTACAACACGCTGGAGTTGTGGAAAGCCGCCAAGTCCGGCAGCTTGCTGCCTGATATTACCCGCCTGCCAACGAACCTAGCCTGTCTTGTTTGGCGTCATGAACTCGTCTGCCAGTACCGGAGCCTGGAGCCAGCGGAGGCTTCGGCATTGCAGTTTCTCATCGAGGGCGGATCGTTCGCTGAACTCTGCGAGTCGTTGAGCGCCACGCATGGCGAGCAAGCTCCCTTGCAAGCCGCGACCTGGTTGAAGTTGTGGGTCAACGACGGTTTGCTAAAGCGCGGCCAGCTATTGAACCTTTAGGCTAGCGCTCTCTCTTTGGCCACTCCGAGCGCTTCTATGACTCACCGCATCATTCATTTCAAACAGCAAGCCTTGCTTGACCCGGAGACCTATCAGGCAATGCTGGCCGACGGCGTTGGTCACTGGGAGCGGCTTGCAGGAGAAGTCGTCGGCATAGAAGACGAAAAAAGCCACGAGTTCGCTGCATTGAAAAGCCTGTTCAAGCGCAAGCGGTACTCCTATGACACGCTGGAAATGCGCGAGCCAGGCGATCACTCAAACTGGCTTCGCGGCCGAGATGGTTCAGAAGGTATGACCAACGAGGTCACCAGTATCCCAGGGCTAAAAGAGCTCTCAGAACTGGAGATTTAGTGGGATAGCAGGTCAGCGCTCAAGCGCTGACCTGGGCCGAATAGCCAAGCTCCTGGATGAGTTCGCGGATCGATTCGGCACTTTCTGTGCTCTCAACGGTGACCTTGCCGGCCGCTCGATCCACTTCTACTCGTGCATCCTGATCCAGAGCTTGAATGGCCTTCGTGATTTTGCTCACGCAACTGCCACAGCCCATCCCCGCAACACTCAGACTAAACATGTCTTTCACCTCATTTCGTCCGCGGCTCAAGTTACCGCACGGACAGCATCGACCTTGACACGATGGCAAGGTCAAGCCCGTAAGCGCTACAAAAGGATCAGCCGTTTACCACGGGCGTAAGGATGGGGGTTGGTGAACACACCACGACATGCCTTGCGCCCCTCGTCAGTGCGACGTATAGATTCTGGGGGGTCATAAGCTCAGGATGCAGGACAACCGAGACATCCGCCTCCAGCCCCTTGAGAAGTAATGTGCTGCCTACAGAGCGTCTTGCGATCGGTCGGGCAAGGTGTCTATTGCGCTCTCGCGCTTGAATGGCTGCACTCAGAAAGTCGGCAGCACCTCCCACCACCGCTTGCATTGCAGACCGGCAGCAGTACAGAACCTCCGGTCGGTATACACGTGCCCCGTGCTGCTCAGCGAGCGTATCGATCACACGGAGCGCTTGCCCCAATGTTGGCGCTGCTACGAAATCGATCGCCGCAGCCTCGGCCGCGGTCGGAGGCGTTCGGGCCCTTCCTGCACGCAGCGACTCCACGCGCGTTCGCAGGTTTGCTGCACCTACCCCCGTCATTACGCTGGAAGCAAACTCCACAAGTTGTGCCAGAGCATTGGCACCCTGCAAGTCAAAGTTCCTGGCGAAGTTGACGAGATCTCTCAGGTCGACGGCTTCTACGGCCATGGCACCGGGTGTCTGGCTCGTGAGCTGATGGCGACCTTGCACGTTGATGGAGTCCCCGATGATGAGGACGCTACCCTGAGCGTTGGGAGCTTCGGTTCTCGCGGCCACCAGTCGCTGCTGAACTTCGGTTCCGGCGTTTAGCTGCACCCAACGCACTTCTGCTGGAGCCGTGCGCAGATCCACCGGCTGACCAGCTTGAAGTTGTTGCCTTATGGCGAGCAGCCACTGCCCGAGGTTCTCAGCTCCAGCCAGCCGCCAGCGCCACGGTATCCTCAACTCTCCCGCTGCGGGAAACAGGGGTTGCACCTCATTCGCCCAATGCACCAGTCGATTGCCACGGAAGCTGAATATGGCTTGCATCGGGTCACCGAGCACGCAGGTCGGAAGCACCTGGGCCAAACCAGACACGATGGCGTGCTGGACGACGTTGCAGTCTTGGTACTCGTCGACAAGCAACCGTGCATAGGTGGCGCGAAGGGGCTGAGCGAGGTGACCGGCCTGCAACAACTGCATGGCGGCCTCCCGAATTGCCGGGTAGTCAGTATTGGGTTGATGCAGCTGTAGGATCTGCGGGTTATGGCCGCTTCGCGCTGGGAACTTAGCGATCAGGCGCATCGAGAATCCGTCAATGGTGGAGACTCGATATGCGGAGTTAGGAACACCGGCTCGTCTCAGGCGCGCCCGTAAGGCCGCAACGCCGGCGTTCGTATGTGTCAAGACGAGGATGGGTTTGCTCTGCGTATGCGCGATGAGCGTCTCGGCAATCAATTGCGTTTTTCCACAACCTGCGGGGGCCGTTATGGAGCCACGCTCGATAGCGAAAAGATCAATCTCAGGGGGCACTTGTAAACGTCCAGAGCTGATTCGTGACTGCCATGAAGCCCGGTTCGGCGTTCTGTAAAGACGGACCGACGATGTCCCTTGCAACCTCCTGATAGGTTGTCAGCGACTTGAACCAGCCGCTGTTGCGGATACGGGATGCGGTTCCCAGCAGCTCTCGTCTCTCAGGTGAGTACCCATCCACGAGTCGCTTGGCTCGGATATCGTTCAGCGTCACGCGGCCTTGGGACTTCGTCTGAATGTGTGCGTTCATCAGCTCTGCACCCACTATTGTTTCGGCTTTCGCCAGAAGTGCATCGAGTGCTTGCTCACTGAGATGGCGGAAGATCTCGTCCTCCAACGTGAGGCCTGGTCGCCATGTAAGAATTTGCCCGCCGGCGGCCAAGAATGCTTCAGCGAGCCCCGCGGTCGAAGGCTTGTCGGCATCTACAAAAACCATCACGCGGTAACCCAAGTTCAGAAGTGCTGTTCCCCGGATAAGACTGTTATCGGGGCTTCCCCCGCCGGCGTCCACATACGCGCCGCCATGGGCCAGGAATGAGGTAGCGCCAAGACTGACCCACCATTGGTCAAGGCCACGCGCGAAGCCAACCTCGCTGGCCCCCTCGCAAACGATGATGGATTTGGCGAGGAATGCTTCGGGGTCCTTCCGAAGGGTACTTTGTACCTCGTTGGCTTCCCCAGCTGGCATAACACTGTGGCGCTGAGGTGCTGACCGAACAACGAATAACTGGCTGCCGGACAGCTCGCGCAGCGCGACCGGCGAGTGCGTCGTCATGAACACTTGCAACGGAGCGGCAGCGTCCTTTGCACCCAGCGAGTCCAGGAATCGCATGAGCCGATGAGGTTCAAGCCCGTATTCCACCTCATCAACCAGGGCAATTGGCGCGGCGCTGGCCGCAGCCCTTTGAAGCCCTGCCACTAGCAAGCGTGACGAGCCCGTGCCAAGGGAGCGCAGCGGAATACCTGTTTCACTGTGCAGCGCGATCGCCCCCTCGCCAATCGACACAGAATGTGCGTCAAGGAGCGCCTGAGGCATAGCCCCGACCGAAACGCCAAGATGCTGTGCTGTGCGTTGCACGACCTCAAGCGTCTGGGTCAGATGTTCGGCTGCTTGATTGCCAAAGTTCGCTCTTGCTTGCCTAGCGGCGCGCGCCAGTTCAGCACCAAGCTCGGCGCGCTCATCGGTAAGTCGATTGAGCACTGAGCCACGACTCCACGACAGGTTCGAGCTCGCAAAGCTGCCGATACGGGCGGGCGCTAGTGCCGCTCGTTCTTTCCAGGGAAGAGTGCGTTCAAGTTGCTGCTGCTCCGCGCGCTCGGAGAAAAGTGTCCAAACAGGCTCCAAATCGGCACCAACTTGCAGACGCAAGGTGATGACGGTCTCCAGCCCCGCTCGCGGTTCGTCTTCGACTTCCCCCGTACCGGGATGGAATCCACGCAAGAACTCGCCGTAGACATCAATATCCATCAGCGATAACGGCAGATCGCCAAGCGCCACGCTGATGGTGATGGGTACATCGACGTTTAATGCGAAGAAGTCCATGTCGCCGAACGTGCCGCCTCGGCGGGCGCCGACGCAAAGGTCAATCGCATCTAGAATGCTGGACTTTCCACTATCGCCAGGACCTATGAGGCAGTTAATTCCTGGGGCCGGCACCCAGTCGAGCGCCTGGATAGATCGGAAGTTGCTGATAATCAGTCTGCGAATGCGGGCCACGGAGAGTCCTCATGGGTTAACGACGACCAGTCTCCTACCCGCAGCGGCAACAGTCCATCGAACGTCACCTCGTCACTATGTGTTGCGACAGATAGGTCGGACCGGAAACTACCGTACGGCATTTTCCGGTCAGATGCGCTTCTGAATAATCACCTGGTCGGTGGTATGGAAGCCTATCCGATGTCCGTTGATTTCAACCTCAGAGCATTGAAGACCACCGACGCCGAGCTGACACTCATCGCCAGCGCAGCAATCAAGGGCGACAGAAGATGCCCCGTCAGCGGGTACAGCAGCCCCGCTGCTAGCGGGATTCCCATCGCGTTGTAGAGGAACGCAAAGGCGAGGTTCTGCCTCATGTTTTTCACGGTTGCCACTGACAGGGTGCGCGCTCGCAGGATGCCCATCAGATCTCCCTTGACCAGCGTCACTTGGGCGCTGTTCATCGCCACATCGGTACCGGTGCCCATGGCGATACCTACGTCAGACCTGGCCAGGGCGGGCGCATCGTTGATGCCGTCACCCGCCATGGCGACACGACGGCCATAGCCCTGCAAATCGGCGACCAGTTTCTCCTTATCCTGCGGTTTGACCTCACCATGCACTTCCTCGATTCCGAGCTGCTTCGCCACGGCTCTTGCTGTGGTGAGGCCATCACCAGTGGCCATGATGACCTTTACGTCTTCGCTTTGAAGCTTGGAGACAGCCTGTTGAGAAGTAGGCTTGATCGGATCGGAAACGGCCAGGAGTCCCGCCAGGCGACCATCAACGGCCAAATAGATGATGCTGATGCCTTCCAGACGCAGTTGCTCGGCGCGATTGCGCAGCGGGGTAATATCGACGCCCGCCTCGTCCATCAGTGCGGTGTTGCCGAGCTGCAGCTGATGGTCATCGACCTGGCCGCGCACACCAATACCCGAGCCAGATTCGAAAGTGTCCGGTTTGACCAGTGCAATGCACTGACCGCGCGCATGATCGACGATGGCATGAGCCAGCGGGTGCTCACTACCCTGGTCGAGACTAGCAGCCAGGCGCAGCACTTCATTGGAGTCGTAACCGCCTGTCCCTTCCGCACTATGAAATACGGGACGCCCCTCAGTCAGGGTTCCAGTCTTGTCGACGATGAGCGTGTCGATCTTGCATAGATTTTCGATGGCGCTGGCATCGCGGAACAACACACCGCTGCTAGCGGCCTTGCCAGTCGCAACCATGACGGACATCGGGGTTGCCAGACCCAGAGCGCAGGGACACGCAATGATTAGCACCGCCACCGCATTGATCAGGCCAAATACCCAGCCTGATTCCGGCCCTAATAGCCCCCAGCCGAAGAAGGTCAGAATCGCGATCAGGATCACCCCGACCACGAAATACCCTGCCACCGCATCAGCCATACGCTGCATGGGGGCCTTGGAACGTTGGGCTCTGGCCACCATCTGAACGATCTGCGACAGCATGGTCTCGGCACCGACCTTCTGCGCCTCCATCACCAGGCTGCCGTGGGTGTTCAGGGTGGCACCGATAAGGGCATCCCCTACCCGCTTGGTCACGGGTAACGGTTCTCCGGTAAGCATCGACTCGTCGACGGCGCTCTCCCCCTCTAGAACCGTACCGTCCACCGGGACTTTCTCTCCCGGCCGGACACGTAGGTGGTCGCCCTGATGGACATGTGTCAGCGGAATATCTTCTTCCTGGCCATCGGGCTTGATGCGACGCGCAGTCTTTGGTGCCAGCCTCAGCAGTGACTTGATGGCTGCCGAAGTCTGCGAGCGGGCCTTGAGTTCGAGCATTTGGCCCAACAGCGTGAGTGAGATAATCACCGCGGCTGCTTCAAAATAGACGCCGATACGTCCGTCCTGGGCAAAAGCCGCCGGAAACCACTGCGGAACCAAGGTAGCGGCCACGCTGTAGAGGTAGGCAGCGGCCGTTCCCAAACCGATCAGGGTCCACATGTTGGGGCTGCGGTGGCGGATGGAGTCAATGCCGCGGGTGAAGAATACCCAGCCACCCCATAGCGTCACGGGCGTCGCCAGAGCCAGCTCGACCCAGTTCTGGGTCGTGCCATGAAACAGTTGCAAGGAATGGCCGGCCATCGCCAATACGGTCACGATGACGGTCAACGGTAGGGTCCACCAGAACCGCAGCGAGAAGTCCTTCAGCTCTGGATTTTCCTCCTCTTCCAGCTCCGGGATGACAGGTTCCAGCGTCATCCCGCAGATCGGGCAGTTTCCGGGAGCCGGTTGACGGATTTCTGGATGCATCGGGCAGGTGTATTCAGCACCTACAGGTGTCGATGTGGGTGCTGGAGTCGCGTGCTGGTGATGCTCCCCATGAGACTGATGGCTCATGTACTGATGAGGATCTGCTTGGAATTTCTCTAGGCACTTCGCACTGCAGAAATGATAGGCCTTCCCTTCAAAGCTCTCGCGATAAGGGCCATCAGGTTTGACCTCCATGCCACACACCGGGTCGCGCTGGCTCTCGGAGTGGGCGTGCGAGTTATGTGAATGATCCTGGTCATGATGGCAGGAGGTCTTTTGCATGCGATCTATGTCCTTTCTTCGTCCTTGGAAACAGCGGTGCTGCTGGAGTGGGAGTGCCCGCCGTGATTGTGGCCAAACAGATGCATCAGCGGGCATAGCAGCAGGATGAGGTACGGCAGGGCCTGCGAAAGATGACCGTAATGCTCACGCGCTACATAGAAGATGCCGATTACGGCCAGCATGATCAGCGCAATGCCAATCTTGCTCTTCCAAAAAGGCGGCTCAGTGGTACTGGTGTGATGGGTATGGTCCACGACAATAGCCTCGTTTCAATGGCGGCCGGATCAGTATAGGTGTCTCAGACTGGACGGAGTTGGCGAGTATCAATAAACGTCAGCGTACGGTCACCTTACCGACCATTCCCGACTGATAATGTCCTGGAATATTGCAGGCGAACTCCAGTTCGGTGGCGGCGGAGAAGGTCCAGATCAACTCTTCGCGTGCTCCAGGTTCGACAAGAACACTGTTGGGGTCATCGTGTTCCATACCGACCATCTTCATGCCGCCCATGGCATGGCCCATATTGCTCATGTCATGTGCACCTGTAGGGGACAGCGTGCCGTTCTGAAACATCGCGGCCATCTCTTTCTGGTGCGCGGCATGGGATGCCGCTTTGCCAAGATTGAATTCGTGTAGCAGTGCACCGTCATTTTTCAGGACGAAGCGAACTGTCTCGCCTGCTTTGATCTCCATTGCTTTGGGTTCGAAGAAGATGTCCCCCATCCGGACTTCGATGGTGCGATCTACTGCCTGACCGTCTCCCGGTTGCCCAATACTGTCTTTCTTGTGGCCCGGGCTGGCCAGCGCATTGGCAGCACTGAGCAGCAAGCCAAGGGTGGTGATTATGAAAGCGGGTCTGAGTTTCATGGTGTGCCTCTGAGGTGTTGAGGAGGGATGAGTCCCGATGCTAATGAGGTGCAGCTGGCGGTACGCTGACGTGAAAACTACATCGCAGTAAGGTTCGTCAGATCGGTGCTACCCAGCTCGCGGCCAACGGGTAGCACCGATGCCGGACTAACGCAGAGCAAACTCACCGACCATCCCCGCCTGGTAATGCCCAGGCAATGTACAGGCGAAGCTCAAACTGCCCGCCTTAGGGAAGGTCCACACGAACTCTTTGGTTGTGCCGGGCTCGACGAGAACCGCGTTCGGGTCGTCATGCTTGGCTTTGATGACTTCCGGATAGCCTGGAGGGTTGGAGTCTCCCGTGCCATAACGCTCATGCCAGACAATGCGCTCGGCCATGCCGGTCGGGGTCAGTGTGCCGTCCTTGAACAAGGACGCCATCTTGCGCTGGTGCTCCAGCTGGGACGCTGCCTGCCCGATGTTGAACTCGTGCATCAACGCGCCCTCGTTCTTCAGAACGAAGCGCACGGTTTCACCTGGCTTCACATCGATCGTTTTCTGGCTGTAGTTGATGTCGTCCATCTTTACCAAGATGGTACGAGTCGCTGGCGTCGCCTGGGCCTGCTGCCCAATGCCATTGCTACTGCCGCCGACCTCGGCAAATGCCGGAAAGGTGGTGCTGATGAACAGAGTGCTGATCAGCAGTTTAAGGGGTAAGCGTTTCATGGTGAGACCTCGAGATGGGTGCTGGAAATCTCATGCTATTCCCCGCTTGCTGCCAGGCCGCTGACCCCAAAACTACAATTGCGTCAGCTGGGAAAAAGCACGGCGCCATAAAGGCGCCGCTAGGCCAAAGGAGCAATCACGGAAGGCCTGGAAGATGGGAAAATCCTTATCGATGGCACTCTTTGTCGGCCATCATTAGCTTGTGCTCGCGGATCATTTGAGCCAGCACGTCGTCTACCAGCTTGTCATGCTTTTCCATCCAGGCCAGATGCTCTTCGGCAGACATGTTTGGCGCGGGATGTTCGTTGTGCAGCTGGCTCATGATGTCTTCGAGCATGTTCATATGCTCCTTCATGTGCACATGCCGCTCGCCGACCGGGGCCTTCTCCGCCTGGATCAGCACGGCTTCTGCTTTGTCGCGCATCTGCTGGATGCGCTCGACTACACGGTCGCTGCCCCCTTCGGCCCAAGCCATGGAAGACAGCAGTAGCGAACCAACCAGAAGCAAAGGTTTCAGCGATTTCATGGGCAGTCTCCATCAGTGCAAACTATGGCCGGCACCTCTGCTTTTGGTCTGTCGAGGGCCGAGAGCACAACCTAGTACTCATGCTTGCACCCTAGACAAGCCACCCTGTCAGTGAGCTGAAGTCAGAATTACATTTTCGTAAGCTTCTGGTTGGGGCCGCGGTTTGCCTGCAAACTCAGGCCACCCGACTTTTGGAGTCTGCACACATGAAACTACTGGTAGCTGAAGACGAACCCAAAACCGGTACGTACCTCCAGCAAGGTCTCACCGAGGCTGGGTTCAATGTCGACCGGGTTATGACCGGTACAGATGCCCTTCAGCATGCACTTAGCGAAGCCTATGACCTGCTAATTCTGGATGTAATGATGCCTGGGCTGGACGGTTGGGAAGTGCTGCGCATGTTGCGCGCAGCAGGAAAAGACGTCCCCGTACTGTTCTTGACGGCACGCGATGGTGTGGAAGACCGCGTTAAAGGGTTGGAGCTGGGTGCGGACGACTACCTGATCAAGCCATTTGCTTTCTCAGAGCTTCTGGCCAGGGTCAGAACGCTGTTGCGCAGAGGTAATGGTTCGCCGACGCAGACCACCATGAAAATTGCCGATCTGGAAGTCGATCTGATGAAGCGGCGTGCGATCCGTGGCGGGAAAAGAATTGACCTGACCGCGAAGGAGTTTTCACTGCTGGAACTGCTACTGCGCCGGCGCGGCGAGGTGCTCCCGAAGTCGCTGATTGCCTCTCAGGTTTGGGACATGAATTTCGACAGCGACACCAATGTCATTGAGGTTGCGGTACGCCGGCTACGCGCAAAAATCGATGACGATTTCGATCTCAAGCTGATTCATACCGCCCGCGGCATGGGATACATGATGGATGCTCCGGAGTGAATATGAAGCACCTTTCGCTGACCGCACGCATGAGCCTGATGTTCATGTCCGCGGTAATTGCAGTCCTGACGGTAGCAGGGCTGAGTTTCAATATGCTCAGCCAGCACCACTTCAAGATGCTGGATCGGCAGGCCCTGGTGGAGAAACTCGAATCCGCCAAACATATCCTCAACAATGCTCGCGGTGAAGCGAGCCTTTCGGAAGAATTACCGCAGTTGCGAGCTTTGCTGGGAGCCCATCAGGATCTGGCCGCCACTATCCTGGCCAGTGACGGTTCTGTACTGTTTTCCGACCCCAGAGCAGTCGAAGTACCTGAGCGTTTCAGACGTGCAAATGAGCAGAGCATGTGGGAGTGGCAGAACGGCCAACACATGTACCGTGGCATGACGGAGCAAATCTCGGTAGCCGATCAGGCTGAGCCGCTCACTGCGTTGCTGATTCTTGACGTCACCAATCACACACACTTTTTCGACACGCTGCAACGATGGTTTTGGATTGGATTGGTCATCAGCGCCCTGTTCAGTGCCGCACTCGGCTGGGTGGTTGCTCGCAGCGGCCTTAGGCCTCTGCGGCAAGTCACTCATGTGGCCTCCGGGATGTCCGCTCGCTCGTTACAGGAGCGAATCCCTCTCGAACCAGTGCCGCGGGAACTTCAGCAACTGGTTCTCTCCTTCAATGCGATGTTGGCTCGGCTAGAGGATGCCTTCGTTAGGCTCTCCAATTTTTCGGCCGACATTGCCCACGAGCTACGCACGCCCGTTAGCAACCTGATGACCCACACCGAGGTGGTGCTGAGCAAGAAACGCGATATCAATGCCTATGAAGAGAATCTCTACTCCAACCTGGAGGACTTGAAGCGCATGTCTCGGATGATTGATGACATGCTTTTCTTGGCCAAGGCTGATAATGGCCTGATCATCCCCGAGCAGGCCAGGATCGAACTGGCTGACGTAGTCTTCAAGCTGTTTGACTACTACCACCTTCTGGCCGAAGAACATGGCATTGAACTATCGCTCACAGGCACAGGCCAAGTGCTGGGAGATCGGCTGATGCTTGATCGTGCACTTTCCAACTTGCTGTCCAATGCACTGCGCTACACGCCGGTGGGACATACAATTTCGGTTTTGATCCGCGAGACAGCGGACTCCACAACCTTCAGCATCGAGAACCCAGGGGACACAATTAGCTCAGAGCATTTAGAGAAGCTCTTCGACCGCTTTTACCGGGTCGACCCCGCTCGGCGGGAGGGAAGCCCGAGCAACGCCGGGCTCGGACTTGCCATCACCCGATCCATCATTGAGGCTCACAAAGGCCGCATCTGGTGCACCTCAGCCGCCGGCCTCACGGGCTTTCACATCGAATTGCCCCATTCCAGATGATGCCGATCTGGCGGTAAGTAGGCTACAGCTAAACCGCTAGCCCAACTTGACAGGGTGGGTGCAACTCGACTGAGCGCAGATTGCATTCGCCATCCAGATAGGTAACGAGCGGTGAGCTGACACCAGATCACCCCATTCGCTCTCGGGTAGTAGTTTATGAAGTTTGAAAACGGCATACCCCACGCTTGCCTCGCCAATCCAATCCAATGCTCGAATGGCTTCCCCCGCTCCAGTAGCGCCTAGAGCCATCAACCATCGAGGCGCATACCGAATCGACACGGTGGTCTTGCCTACCTGAAGCTCCCTAGAGCGTCCGTCGGTTAGAAAGACATAGCGAACTGGAACCTGTGTGCTCAGCCCTAATTTATTCGCGGCACGAGCCCCGTGGTCGACCAGCACTTCACCCAGCGCATTAGCCAGCGAGTGGACAACCTTCTCCGGTGCCGGCGGGCGCACGCCGAACCGAGTTTCGACTGCGGCAACATAAATGCCCCGAGCAACGCGAAACAGCTTTCCACCTTCGACCAGGCGAGAGAGTCCTCGCTGCACAGCATGGCGAGAACCATGATGCAGGAATCTGCTAGGTGTCAGAACCTCACCTTCTGGAAGCTGTTGAATGATGTCCAGGATTTTCTCGGGAAGAGCCTTCATTGTCCTGTCAAACCTCGTGAGTGGCCCTGCCAAGAACCACCAGAGGTGGCGACCATCTCATGCGGGACACATCATCGAACAATAGACCTGGTGCTTGGCTCCGTCCTGTGAGTACAGGCAATCTCTGTGCGAGTAGGTCTGGCCTGATGCCGTTTGGAAGTCGTAGCCCAAGACTCGTTCGTCCCGGTCATAGACCCTTATCAGCTCGGTCAGCTTCTCCATCGTCCAGTCATTGGATCCATTCAGCCTCGCAGGCAGTACAACCTGGACTGCCTCGACCAGCGTTCCCTCAGCGCGTCTTTGTAGCATGAACACTTGACCATTTCACTCAACGCGGGCGAATGGGAAGAGAAAAAACTAACGCCTTACCAGGTGGTCGTCCTTTGGAGCGAGTGGTCAGCAGCTGCCCGCGGGCGACTGAAAAATGAGCTGGAAATAGCCCGGCAAGAGAACATAAAAGCCAAAAAAGACAAGCAGGCATCCCGCAGTTACCTCTTCTTTGTGGGTGCCCAGGATGCCAAGAACCCTGCAATTTTCCATGTGCTGGATCATCGACTCATTTGCACCGCACATGACGAGCTGGTGTTCCCAGTGCGCAGCTAGGTGCAGATCGGGGCCGCGGAAGGCGGTCTTATGGCAGTCCCTCGGGCCAGTTTGAGATGTGTTGTAGCGCACTCAGTTGCCCAGGGAACACTCCTGTGCTCTCGACATAGCGCAATGCGGATTGCCCATCGCTCCAGCCTACGTACTGCATCAGCGCTTTGATATCCCAGCCGCTGCGGGTGGCCCAGGTGGCAAACCCGCGGCGCAGCGAGTGGCTACTGTACAGCTCCGAAGGCAGCCCTGCTGCCTGCAGTACGGCGCGCATGAGTGGGACAACGCTATTTGGGTGCAAGCCCTGCTCACCTAAGTGCCCCCAGCGATCAATTCCACGGAATACCGGCCCGCGTGCGATACCCGCAAGACTGATCCAGTCGACGTAGGCTTGTACTGGGCACAGCCTGGCCAGCGCCGGCGCGTTGAAGGTCTGGCCTTGGTTGTCCCGATCACCTTTGCTCCAGGGCAGGAACAGTTGCATGCCCTCCCCGGTCCGCACCTGGATGTGCTCGACCTGTAGGCGACATAGCTCATCACTGCGAAAGGCCCGCCAGAAGCCGATCAGTATCAGAGCGCGATCGCGGCAACAGCGCAGTAGCCGTGGCAAGTCGTCTTCCGCGCGGGCCTGCTCCAAAGCTTGTTCCAGCCACAACACGCACTGTTCGAGCTGGCGCAGCTGCAAAGGTTCGGCCTGCTTCTCTTGGCGTGGGTGCAAAGTACGAATGCCCTTGAGGATCTGGCGGACCAGCGGAGTCTTGGTCGGATCCGGGAAGCCTTGGCTGACATGCCACTGCGCCAACGCCGCGAGGCGCAACTTCAAGGTATTGCTGGACAGGGTGGCGGCGTGATCGACCAGATAGCGCACGACTGTATCGCTAGTCGCCGGCAGAAAGCCACCCCACGTCACCTCGAAGTGCTCAAGCGCCTGCTGATAGCTCCGCCGGGTGTTGGCACGAGTGCCGGCCTGCAGGTACCGCTCGATCTCCTGGCTCATCTGAGCGCATCCCCTTGGTGTACCGGTGAGCGACTGCCAAACGACAAAAACACCGCATCACCTTGGATAATTCATGATTACCCAATTCTAGATTATTGGTAGAAAATAAGGGAAATTCTTGATAAAGTGCTATGTATCTACATGGTATGTACCACAGAACGAAATCGTTAGGAGGCTCCGTCATGGCCCGTGGTGGAATCAACAAAGCTGTCGTGCAGAAAGCCAGGCATGCCCTCCTCGCCCGCGGCGCCCACCCCAGTATTGATGCGGTGCGCATCGAGCTGGGCAACACCGGTTCAAAGACCACCATTCACCGCTACCTGAAAGAGCTCGAAGACGCCGAGCGCGGCCGGGATGCGGCTTCGATCCCGCTCAGCGAACAGCTGGCCAATCTGGTCAGCCAACTGGCAGATCAGCTAGAGGAGGAGGCGCAGGCCGCGGTGGCCCTGGAGCGCGAACAACTGGCCCGCGAACGGCTCGATTACCAGCATCGGTTTCGACAGGCCGAAAGCCGCATCCAACAACTGGAAGGCCAGACCGCGCTCGACGCGGAACGGCTTCAGACCACTCATCACGAGTTGCAGCAGGCACGCGAGCAACGGCAACAGGCCGAGATCGAGAACGCCCGCCTACAGCAGGCTAATCGTGACCTCGAGGAGCGGCACAAGGATCGCGACGCACAGATCCACTCGCTGGAGGAAAAACACCGACATGCGCGCGACACCCTGGAGCACTACCGACAGGCCAGCAAGGAACAGCGTGAGCAGGAACAACGCCGACACGAGTCGCAGGTACAACAACTGCAACTAGAACTGCGGCAACTGCAGCAGACCTTGATAATCAAGCAGGACGAGCTGACGCAACTGAACCGCGACAATGCACGCTTGCTCACCGAGGCGCGGCAGTTGCAAAAAGAGCGACATGCACAGCAACAGCTAGTGGCGCAGAAAACTCAGGCCCTGGAGGCTCTGCAGAGCACGCTGGCCGGCTCCGAACGCACGAATGAAGCCCTTGATCAGCGTTGTCGCACATTGCAGGAGGAGGTGTCCCGGCTGAGCGAAGCCTCCGCGCTTCAGGCGCAGCAGACGCAGGGCCTGCAGAAGCGCTTGGTCGAAGCCACTACACAGCTGAAGCTACTCGGGGCACCGCTTGCGAACAGCGATGGCGCATGTAGCACATGAACCGGCACACTGAGCCTATGCGCTGAGCGGAGGTGAAGATGACACTACTTGAGACTACCAATGAGGGGGCTGCGGAACCTGTCCGTTTGACTACGCCACTGGGCCAGGCCATTGGTAATCTGTTCGCCCGGGCCTTGCCGCTACTGGATGGCAAT
The DNA here is from genome assembly GCF_036324125.1 of Pseudomonas ulcerans. Classification (NCBI taxonomy): domain Bacteria; kingdom Pseudomonadati; phylum Pseudomonadota; class Gammaproteobacteria; order Pseudomonadales; family Pseudomonadaceae; genus Pseudomonas; species Pseudomonas ulcerans. Next base: position 64,407 of record NZ_JAZDQN010000012.1, read on the forward strand.
CCGCCAGGCTCGCTCAAAGTCTTCGTCTTCGGCGGCTGCGCGGTGCACCTGCTCACCCATGCGCGTGGTAGCGCGGACATCGATGCGGAGATCGAGGCGGCCCGCGTGCTGCGTAAGGACGAGATCATGGCCGTCTACACACCGCCAGAGGGTTATGAGGACGGCGACGGCCGCGACTTGCAGGTGTACCTGGACCAGAACTACACCAATGCCCTCGGGCCACTGCACGAGGACTACCGCGAGCGCGCCATCCCGATGGAGGGTTTCGAGGGTGAGCAGCCGCTGCATATCTTCGTTGCCGCCGGCGTGGATCTGGCCATCTCCAAGCTCGGCCGCTTTACGGAAAACGATCAATATGATATCGAACAGCTCATCGAATGTGGCCGTGTCGATGTCGGCCAGTTTGTTACACTGGCAACAGAGGCAATCGATTATGCCGTGGGCAACCGAAGCGCAATGCTAGGCTGCCTGAAACTGGTCATAGCGAAGTACCTGGAGGATGGGCGAGATGCCACGTCTGGATCGTAAACAAAGCTTTGGCACGCTCCTGGAGACTGTCACCCAGCAGCGTCTTAGCCAAGTTGCGTCCGATGCTCTTGTGGAGCTTGCCAAGCAGTTGTGGTACGAAGAGCGCGACCTCGTGCCAGTACTGCAGCGTGAAGTGGCAGGCAAGCTGCGCGAGCCTGAACAGAAGCTGCGTGCCCTCTATCTCGTCGACCTGCTGCGTCGCTTTCCCTGTGTATCAACGGACAAAGCCGCGCACCTAAAAGGCTTTGTCAGCAGTTGGTCGAACCTGAAACCAGCAGAACGCTCACCTCGTGCGACCCAGCTTGTCTCTCGCTACCAACTCGACAAGCTGGCCTATGAATGGGGGCTTGAAGAGGACGTCAGCAAGCAGATGCAGGATGTCCTGGCTTTCCAAACCCGCCATTACGCCGCCACCCAGGGCGTGAAGACGGGCTATTCAGAGCCAACGCCCGTAAGCTAGCAGCAGGGCACGGCAAAATGGACGCGGAATGGCCAACTCAACAAATGACGACCAACGACTCGCTGATCTAACACGCGAGGCATTAGCCGACGTGAGCGAGGGTTTGGTGATCGATCACGCATTGGTCGAGACCTGGGCTCAGAGCCTTGATACCGACACCCCGGTGCCTTTGCCAACTCCAGATCGGCCTACTTAATTCGCAGCAGGCCGAACTGATCCTCAGCGGTATCAGGCTGAAGCCATTGCGCTAAGCGCGCCTTCGCTTGAGCAGGACTTCCATTCTGTTCGTTTAAATACAGCAAGTTACAGAACGAATGCACTAATTTTTGCCTCATCTCGGCATACCCCTGATTCCCCCCTTACCTCGGCATAACTTCAATCAGGCGTTCAGAGCCGATTCTATAATTGACTATAAAATCCTATAAAGCCCATCCTGAGTAACTTAGCGACGCTAGAAAGATATTTAAATACAATCAGTTGCAGCGCGTATGTCCTAATTTTCCTTTATCTCGGCATGACCCCGTGTGCTCGACCTCGGCTGTGGCGAGGGCTGGCTGTGCCGCGCCCTGCAACGCCTGGGCATTCGTGCCTGGGGCGTGGATGCCACCGCCAGGCTGGTGGAAGCGGCCAAGGCAGCGGATCCGGCGGGCGACTACCAGTGTCTCGACTACGCCGCGTTCAGCCAGCAACCGCCCGAGCGCCAGGTGGACCTGGTGGCCTGCAATTTCTCGCTGTTCGGCGCAGAGGAACTGGAGCGGCTGACCGCCAGCCTGCCCCGGGTGCTGAACCGCGGAGGCCACCTGGTCATCCAGACCCTGCATCCGCATGTCGCCTGTGGTGATGCGCCCTACGCCGATGGCTGGCGCGAAGGCTCATGGGCCGGCTTCGATGCCACCTTTCGCGACCCGGCACCGTGGTACTTCCGCACCCTGGAAAGCTGGGTCGCATTGCTCAATGACAATGGCCTGCGCCTCGAAGTCCTCGGCGAGCCGCTGCATCCCGACACCGGCAAGCCGGCGTCGCTATTGCTTGCCGCCCGAGTCGCCTGAGACACATCTTCCGGTCCACCCAAACTCCCCATACAGCGCGGTCCAGGTAGGAGCTGCGTCGACCATACCTATGCCCAAGCGCTGACCAGCGGCCCGTCAGGGCCCGCCACCGGGTCGGCTTCCGGCAAGGCGACCCGGGCGATCCGGGCTTTCGAATCGGCAAGACCGGCGCTGCCAGGGCGCTGGATATCGTAGTCCTCCTGCCCGCGCGGATACGCCCCGACCACCAGAAAGTCACGACTGCTCTCGACACAGCGGTGCCCCGTGCCCGCAGGCAGCACCAGTACGTCACCCACGCCGATGCTCAAGGTCTGCCCCGCCGCACCGCCAAGGGTGACCCGTGCCTCGCCGCGAACCACGGCCAGCGCCTCATGAGCGGTGGAATGGTAGTGGTGATAATCGAAGATCCCTGCGCGCCACAGCGGCGTCCAGTGATTGCGCTGGAACAGCGCTTCGAACACTGCCGCCGCGTCGCTGCCGCCCTGCGGCCGCAGGTGATAGTGCAGCACCGGCAAGTGGCTGTTGGGGGTGGCGCCGTCGTCGTGGAACTGCAGGCGCCGGACATCGTCCAGCGGGCCAAATCCAGTCATCGCTCAAGTCTCCTTGCGTTTGCTGCGCCCGAGTTCGATCCACGCCGGCGCATGGTCGCTGGCCTTGGCTTCGTTGCGTACCCAGGCATCGACCCCGCCATTTTTCAGATACGGCGCCAGGGCCGGGTTGAGCAGCAGATGATCGATGCGCAGGCCGGAGTTCTTCGGCCAGTGCTCGCGGAAGTAGTCCCAGAAGGTGTACAGGCGCTCGTCGGGGTAGAGATGGCGTAACGAATCGGTCCAACCCTGGTCGAGCAGGCGCCGGTAACAGGCGCGGCTCTGCGGTTGCAGCAACGCGTCCTTGAGCCAGGAGCGCGGGTTGTAGATGTCCAGGTCCGTCGGCACGACGTTGTAGTCCCCGGCGAGGACCACCGGATGCTCGCTGTCCAGCAGCACCTGAGCATGCTCGATGAAGCGTTCGAACCAGGCCAGCTTGTAGTCGAACTTCGGCCCAGGCTGAGGGTTGCCGTTGGGCAGGTAAAGGCAGCCCACCACCACGCCATGGGCGGCGGCCTCCAGGTAGCGGCTCTGACTGTCGCCCTCCATGCCCGGCAGCCCGCGGCGGATCTCCAGCGGCTCGGCATCGCGGGCAAGGATGGCCACGCCGTTCCACGAAGCCTGGCCGAGGTGCAAGCTGCCATAACCTGCCTCCGCCAATTGCTGCGTGGGGAAATCCACACCCTTGAGTTCCTGCAGGCAGGCGATATCCGGCTGTTCCCGCGCAAGCCACGCCAGCAGGTTGGGCAAGCGGGCGCGGATGCCGTTGATATTGAAGGTGGCGATCTTCAGCGGCTTCATGCGTCCGGGTCCGCCAGGCGTGAATCCAGGGCATCTTCCAGGGCGCGGGCATGGCCGCCGTTGGCCAGCGCCTTGAGCGCCATGTATTCGTCCCAGTCCACCACGCCGCTGGCAAGCAGTGCCTCGGCGCCTTGCAGCAGGCTGGCGTGCCAGGCGTCCGGTGAGTCGAGGCGGTAGCCGTCGTCCAGCAGCATGTCGTGCCAGGCCTGGAGTTCCGGGCGATGGGGTTTGTCGTTCATGGCCTTGTGTCCGATCGGGGTGCCTATGGGTTCAGAGCCCTTGCAGGTGAACGACGTTCAATCCTTGATGGCAACGCCCCTATTCGCCTGGATGCAACACACCCCGTACACTGTCTGGCCGTGCACTACCTCCCATAGAGAATCCAATGGCCAACCAGGACATTACCTACATCCCCGACCCGGATCCCGAGTCGATCTCTTCCGACGTCACCGCCTTCAACGGCATCCTCATGTCCACCCAGATCCCCACCCGCGCCGACGGCAGCCTGGAACTGGGCGACATCACCGCGCAGAGCGAATGCACCCTGCAGGCGCTGAAGGTGGCCCTGGAGAAAGCCGGCAGCTCGATGGACCGGGTCCTGCACCTGACCATCTACCTCACCGACATGGCCGAGCGCGCCGCGTTCAACGAGGTCTACCAGCGTTTCTTCAGCAGCCCGTGGCCGGTGCGCGCCGCCGTCGGCGTGGCCGAACTGGCCGTCGAAGGCATGAAGGTTGAAGTCACCGCCATGGCCGCCAAGGCCTGACAGACCGCGGTCCCGCGTCCTGCGGGGCCGCCATCGGGCAGCATTGGGATGCCCGTAGGACATTTCGCGGCTACAATGCGCGCCTTGACCGTGCCAAAGCCTAAAAAAACACTATGTCCTTGCCCAAGAATCACCTGGAATTGCTCAGCCCTGCCCGCGATGTCGCCATCGCCCGCGAGGCCATCCTGCATGGCGCCGACGCCGTGTACATCGGCGGCCCGAGCTTCGGCGCGCGGCACAACGCCTGCAACGAAGTCAGCGAGATCGCCGAGCTGGTGAAGTTCGCCCGGCGCTATCACGCGCGGATCTTCACCACCATCAACACCATCCTCCACGACAACGAGCTGGAGCCGGCGCGCAAGCTGATCCACCAGCTCTACGACGCTGGCGTGGACGCGCTGATCGTGCAGGACCTGGGCGTCATGGAGCTGGACATCCCGCCGATCGAGCTGCATGCCAGTACCCAGACCGACATCCGCACCCTGGCCCGGGCCAGGTTCCTCGACCAGGCCGGTTTCTCCCAGCTGGTGCTGGCCCGCGAGCTGAACCTCAAGGAAATCCGCGCCATCGCCGACGAAACCGACGCGGCGATCGAGTTCTTCATCCACGGCGCCCTGTGCGTGGCCTTCTCCGGCCAGTGCAACATCTCCCACGCCCAGACCGGGCGCAGCGCCAACCGCGGCGACTGCTCCCAGGCCTGCCGCCTGCCCTACACCCTGAAGGATGAAAAAGGCGGCGTGATCGCCTACGAGAAGCACCTGCTGTCGATGAAGGACAACAACCAGAGCGCCAACCTGAGTGCCCTGGTGGATGCCGGCGTGCGTTCGTTCAAGATCGAGGGGCGCTACAAGGACATGGGCTACGTGAAGAACATCACTGCCTATTACCGCCAGCTTCTCGACAATATCCTCGAAGATCGCCCCGACCTGGCCCGCGCGTCCAGCGGCCGCACCGCGCATTTCTTCGTCCCCGACCCGGACAAGACCTTCCACCGCGGCAGCACCGACTACTTCGTCAGCGAGCGCAAGATCGACATCGGCGCCTTCGACTCGCCGACCTTCACCGGCCTGCTGGTGGGCACCGTGGAGAAAGTCGGCAAGCGCGACCTGCAGGTGGTCACCCACGAGCCGCTGTCCAACGGTGACGGCCTCAACGTGCTGGTCAAGCGCGAAGTGGTCGGTTTCCGCGCCAACATCGCCGAACCAAAGGGCGAGTTCGACGAAGACGGCGAGAAGCGCTACCGCTACCGCGTCGAGCCCAACGAGATGCCGGACGGCCTGTACAAGCTGCGGCCGAACCATCCACTGAGCCGCAACCTCGACCACAACTGGCAGCAGGCCTTGCAGAAGACCTCCGCCGAGCGCCGCATCGGCCTGTCCTGGGTCGCCCGCCTGCGCGAGGACGGCCTGGAGCTGACCGCCACCAGCGAGGAAGGCATCAGTGCCAGCGCACGCCTGGACGGCCCGTTCGGCGCCGCCAACAAGCCCGAGCAGGCGCTGGAACAGCTGCACGACCTGCTTGGCCAGCTGGGTACTACCCAATACCACGCCGACGCCGTCGAGCTGGATGCGCCACAGGCGTTCTTCATCCCCAACTCGCAGCTCAAGGCCCTGCGCCGCGAGGTGATCGAGGCGCTGACCGAAGCGCGCGTCGCCGCCCATCCGCGCGGCGGACGCAAGGCGGAGACCACGCCGCCGCCGGTGTACCCGGAATCGCATCTGTCGTTCCTGGCCAACGTCTACAACGAGAAGGCCCGGGCGTTCTACCACCGGCATGGCGTGGAACTGATCGACGCCGCGTACGAGGCCCATGAAGAACCGGGTGAAGTGCCGGTGATGATCACCAAGCACTGCCTGCGCTTCTCCTTCAACCTGTGCCCGAAACAGGCCAAGGGCGTCACCGGCGTGCGCACCAAGGTGGCGCCGATGCAACTGGTCCATGGCGACGAAGTGCTGACCCTGAAGTTCGACTGCAAGCCCTGCGAAATGCATGTGATCGGCAAGATGAAGGGCCATATCCTCGACCTGCCGCAGCCGGGCAGTGCCGTCGTCGGGCATATCAGCGCCGAAGACCTGATGAAGACCATTCCCCGCGCGCCTCACTGAGGCGCCTTCAGGCACTGTTTTTGCGTGCCATCTCAACGCCATCACTGTGGAGGCTGGCTCTGCCAGCCCCCGCAATGATGGCGTTACGCCTTTCCTCCGTGCTCCGATCCGACCGGTAACAAGCGGCTCTTTGCGCAAATTGTAGGAAATCTTGTTATCATCTGTACGCTTTTTCCTACACGACCTCAGGCCAAACCCCCGGAAACACGCTAGGGGAAGCCCTCAGGTTTTTCTCAACTTTTGGGATTCCCGGCCGATGCACAGGACGCAGGCCGAGCTAGAGCGGCTCAGAATAAAGTCAAAAATACGGCGCTTCTTTTCTGTTGCTTTCACGATGTGAAAGCTGCAAATCAAAGTTCACAATTTATTGACACAATTATTTTGATATCACACCCTTACGCACTTGGAAGTCCTGATCTGCCCTTCTGTAGTCCAGATAGCCGTAGGCTGGAAGTACATATATGAGTCAAGCAGACGATATTGGAAATCTGTTCCATCGCTTCGGAGCAAGTGCTGACAGTTATAAGGAAATAAACACTGAATTCGAGTACTTCGAGCCGGCGGCCCCCGTTGCCGAGCCGAATCCGCCAGTGAAGGCCGTTGCAAGGAACCTGGTCGAGCTCAAGCGACCGTCCGTACCCGTAGCCGCAGCACCCATGCCGGTCGTCGCGCCGGCGGCGAGTGCCTCGCTTCCCGCTCCAGCACCGCTCGCCGCCGCTGTCGCAGCCCCTGTGGAAGCGCCAAGCGGCTCCCTGAGCCAGCGCCTCCAGGCCCTCGCCCGCGAACGCCGCGCCCAGGCCGAAGCGCACAATCGCCGTGCCCTTGACCGCGCCTTGCGCGCGCAGTCGGCACAGCGTCCACAAGCCCGGGTGATCGCCGTGCTCTCGGCCAAGGGCGGCGTCGGCAAGACCACCCTGGTCGCTGCCCTCGGCAAACTGCTGCAACGGCCCGGCGGACGCACCCTGGTCCTTGATCTGGATGCCCAGAACGCCCTGGTCAGCCACCTGCAACTGCCCCGCGCCAGCGCCGGCATCAACCAGGCCCGCCTGCACGACCTCGGCTGGAGCGAGGTGCTCTGCCACAGTGCCACCGGCGTCGACTGCCTGCCCTTCGGCCCGAGCAACGCCGCCGACCAGCGCGATTTCGAAGCGCAGTTGGCGAGCAACCCGGCTTTCCTGATGGAACAACTGGCCGACCTCGACCTGGGCAAGGACGACCTGCTGCTGATCGACACCCCCAGCGGCGCCTCGCCCTGGCTGCACCCGGTGCTGGCGATCGCCGACCAGGTGCTCGCCGTGACCCTGGCCGATGCGGCCTCGTACCTGGTGCTCGACAAGCTCCAGGCCTGGCTCGCGCCGCTGCCCGCCGGGCGCTGCCACTTCCTGGTCAACCAGGTGGACGAGCGCAGCCCGCTGAGCCTGGACATGAGTGCCGTGCTGCAGCAGCAACTGGCCAGCCAATGGCTGGCTGCCGTTCCGCTCGACCCGCAGGTCGGCGAGGCCCTTGCCTTCGAGTACGACCTGTTCCAGCAACCGGCCGAAAGCCCGGCCGGCCTGGCATTGCGCGGCGTCGCCGATCAACTCGCTCAGCATCTCGAGCAGCTTCGCCAAGAAACCAGCGCCTCATGACCGCCCGACTCACACCGACGCCGGAGCTGCCGACGTCCAGGAGAGCGCGGGCGCATGCCTGGGTTTCCCGGATGGAGCAACTGCCCCGTGCCCTCAAACTCAGCCTGAAGATCGCCGCCGCAGTGGTCGGCCTGCTGTTGCTGGCGGCGGTGGTCAGCGCCCCGCTGGATCTCGAAAGCCAGCTCGCCTTCGCCGGCCTGTGCCTGGTTTGCCTGCTGGTTCTGCGCAAGGTGCCCGGGCGCTTGCCGGTGATGGCGATGATCGCCCTGTCGCTGCTGGCGACCCTGCGCTACGTGTATTGGCGCCTCACCGACACCCTCGGCTTCGACAACTGGCTGGACATGTTCTTCGGCTATGGCCTGGTGGCCGCCGAGACCTACGCCCTGATCATCCTCACCTTCGGCTACATGCAGACCGCCTGGCCGCTCCAGCGCAAGCCGAAGATCCTCGCCACGCCACCTGAAGAATGGCCGGTGGTGGACGTATTCGTGCCGACCTACAACGAAGAACTGAGCATCGTCAAACTCACCGTCCTGGCCGCCCAGGCCATCGACTGGCCGCGCGACAAACTGCGCGTCCATGTGCTAGACGACGGTCGTCGCGACGAATTCCGCGAGTTCGCCCGGCAGATCGGGGTCAACTACATCGTTCGCGACAACAACCACCACGCCAAGGCCGGCAACCTCAACGAAGCGCTGAAGGTCACCGATGGCGAGTTCGTGGCGATCTTCGACGCCGACCACGTGCCGACCCGCTCCTTCCTGCAAGTGACCATGGGCTGGTTCCTCAAGGATCCGAAGCTGGCGCTGTTGCAAACCCCGCACTTCTTCTTTTCCGCCGACCCGTTCGAGAAGAACCTCGATACCTTCCGCTCGGTGCCCAACGAGGGCGAGCTGTTCTACGGCCTGATCCAGGACGGCAACGACCTGTGGAACGCCACCTTCTTCTGCGGCTCCTGTGCAGTGATCCGTCGCACGCATCTGCTGGAAGTCGGCGGCGTGGCGGTCGAGACCGTGACCGAAGACGCCCACACCGCCCTCAAGCTCAACCGCAAGGGCTACAACACCGCCTACCTGGCGATTCCCCAGGCCGCCGGCCTTGCCACCGAGAGCCTGTCGCGACACATCAACCAGAGGATCCGCTGGGCCCGCGGCATGGCGCAGATCTTCCGCACCGACAACCCCTTCATGGGCAAGGGCCTGAACTTCGGCCAGCGGGTCTGCTACGCCAACGCCATGGCGCACTTCTTCTACGGCCTGCCGCGCCTGGTGTTCCTGACCGCTCCGCTGGCCTACCTGATCTTCGGTGCAAAGGTCTTCCAGGCCTCGGCGATGATGATCACCGCCTACGTGCTGCCACATATCATCCACGCCAGCCTGACCAACTCGCGAATCCAGGGGCGCTTCCGCCACTCGTTCTGGAACGAGGTCTACGAGTCGGTACTGGCCTGGTACATCATGCGTCCGGTGCTGGTGGCACTGATCAACCCCAAGGTCGGTGGCTTCAACGTCACCGACAAGGGCGGGATCATCGAAAAGGACTACTTCGACTGGAAGCTGGCCCGGCCCTATATCGTCCTGCTGGCGCTCAACCTGGTCGGCCTGGGCTGCGGCATCGTGCAACTGATCGTCGGCGACCCGGACGCGGCGGTGACCATCCTCATCAACCTCGGCTGGACCCTCTACAACGTCATCATGACCAGCGCCGCGGTAGCAGTGGCCAGTGAAAGCCGCCAGGTGCGCACCGAGCCCCGGGTACACGCCGAGTTGCCGGTGCGCCTGGGCCTGCCGGACGGCCGCGTGATCGACACCACCACCCTCGACTTCTCGCAGAGCGGCGTCGGCGTCAGGCTGCCGGCCGACCTGGCCCTGGACAAGGACATGGAGGTACGCGTCACCCTGCACCGTGGCGGCCAGGCCTGCGAGCTGCCGGCACGGGTAATGTTCTCGCGCAACGGCATGGCCGGCATGCGTTTCAAGGACCTGACCCTGCGCCAGCAGAGCGATATGGTCCGCCTGACCTTCTCCCGCGCCGATACCTGGGCCTCGACCTGGGGCAGCGCCAAGTCCGACACCCCGCTGCATGCCCTGCGCGATGTCGGCAAGGTCGGCCTGCGCGGTATCTACGACCTGGCCCAGGCGACCCTGGCGGCGCTGCGCCACCGCCGCTACTTCCGCAAGAACCCGAACTCTCCTTCCGACTCCATAGTGGAAACCCAATGACCTTCCAGGCTGCCACCACCCGCCCCGCCCACCTGCCGCGCCATCGCCGTGCCCTGCTCGCCTGCGCCCTGCTGCTGGCCGGCGCAGCCCAGGCCGAGGAGCCCGTGGCCGCAGCAGCGGCGCCGGAAGCAGCGGTCAGCTCGGCAGGCACGTCGCCCGGCTACCGCATGACCTTCAAGCAACTGGGCAAGGACTACACCATGAGCCTGAAGGGCATCGAGTCGGCCGACACGGTGAACTTCGACATGCGCGCCGACGAAGTGGTCACCGGGGCCCAACTCACCCTGCAATACAGCTATTCACCGGCGCTGCTCAGCGAGCTTTCACAGATCAACATCCTGGTCAACGACGAAGTCGCCGCCAGCCTGCCATTGCCCAAGGAAAGCGCCGGCACCCTGCAAAAGCAGACGGTGGAGATCCCGCCCTACCTGATCACCGAGTTCAACCGCCTTAGCGTGCAGTTGATTGGCCACTACACCATGCAGTGCGAAGACCCGCTGCATTCCAGCCTGTGGGCAAAGATCGGCAGCGACAGTCAGTTGAACATCCAGGTGTCCCAGGTGGAGCTGCCTAACGACCTGGCCAACCTGCCTCTGCCGTTGTTCGACCGCCGCGACCGGCGTGCCCTGGCGATGCCCCTGGTGTTCGCCGCCGCACCGGACAACACCACCCTGGAAGCTGCCGGCGCGGTGTCGTCGTGGCTGGGCGCACTGGCCAGCTACCGCGGCGCGCGCTTCTCCACCCTGGTCCAGGGCCTGCCGGCCAGCGGCAACGGCATCGTCCTGGTCGACAGCCGCGAGGCCTCGCACCTGGCCGGACTCGACCTGCCGGCGGTGGAAGGTCCGACCTTGTCGTTGGTCAGCAACCCCAACGACCGTTTCGGCAAGCTGCTGGTCATCGCCGGGCGCGACAGCGAAGAGATCAAGCAGGCCGCCACTGCCCTGGTGCTGGGCAGCCGCAGCCTGTCCGGGCAGAGCGTGAAGATCGACGCCGTCGACATCCTGCCGCGCCAGCCCTACGACGCCCCCAACTGGCTGCCAAGCGATCGCCCGGTGCGCCTCGGCGAACTGGCGGAGCCACGCCAGATGAACGTTTCCGGCTACGCCCCGGCAATGATCACCGTGCCGCTGCGCCTGCCGCCCGACCTGTTCAACTGGCGCGAGGACGGCGCCCGCCTCAACCTCAAGTACCGCTACACGCCGCAGCAGACTTCGAGCAACTCGTCGCTGATGGTCAGCTTCAACGACCGTTTCATCCGCTCGATGAACCTGCCGTCGATCGAGAAAATGGGCGCCGGCGCCAGCTTGCTGGCGATGCTGAAGCAGGACGACAGCCTGGTGCGCGAAACCAGCATGCTGCTGCCGCTGGATTCGGTAGCACTGCAATCACGCCTGCAGTTCCGCTTCATGTACGACTACACCAAGCAGGGCGAATGCGGCGACATCATCATCGACAACATGCGCGGCGCCATCGACCCGGACTCGACCCTCGACCTGAGCGGCTACGAGCACTTCATGGCGATGCCCAACCTCGGCGTGTTCAAGGACAGCGGCTTCCCCTTCACCCGCCTCGCCGACCTGTCGCAGACCGCAGTGATCCTGCCGGACAACGCCGGCCCGGCCGACTGGAACGCCTACCTCACGGTGCTCGGGCGCTTCGGCGACTCTACCGGCTATCCGGCGACGGCAGTGCGGGTCGCCCAGGCCGACGAGGTCGGCCAGTTCGCCGACAAGGACCTGCTGGTCCTGGCCTCGGGGCAGAACCAGCCGCTGCTCAAGCAATGGGCCGAGTTCCTGCCCAGCCGCAGCGAAGATTCGAAACGCTACGTGGAGTTCTCCGACCTGCCGCTGCGCCTGCGTGAGTGGATCAGCCCGGACCCGGCGGCCAACCTGCGCAAGGCCCGTGGCGCCCTGACCTTCAGCAGCGACAACGGCAGCTCCTATGTCAGCGGCTTCGAGTCGCCGCTGCAGAAGAGTCGTAGCGTGGTCCTGCTCTCCAGTCCGCAGGCCGACAAGCTTGGCGAAGTCACCGACGCGCTGATCGGCGGCGAACACTACACCCAGGCCCTGCAAGGCAGCCTGGCGGTGATCAAGGGGCGGCACATCCAGTCGCTGGTAGCCGATGAAGACTATTACGTCGGCCAGCTGAGCCCGTTCAAATACCTGCAATGGGTGCTGTCGCGCCATGTATTGCTGCTGCTGGCACTGACCGTGGCCGGTGTTGCCCTGGTCAGTTGCGCGGCCTATTTCTCGCTGCGGGCCATTGCCCGACGCCGGCTGAAGGATCAGTAAGTGATGAAGACCGCGTTGAAAACCCTGCTGGCAGTCGCTCTGGGCGCCGCCCTGCTGCCCGCGACCAGCCAGGCCGCCGAACAGTGCGGCGTGGCCGACTGGCCGCTATGGCAAAGCTTCACCGAACACTTCATCCAGGCCGACGGCCGGGTGCTGGATGCCAGCACCCCGCAATTGCACAGCTCCTCCGAGGGGCAATCCTACGGCATGTTCTTCGCCCTGGTGGCCAATGACCGCGCCGCCTTCGACAAGCTCTGGGCCTGGGCCAAGAGCAATCTGGCCGGCAGCGACATCGGCAACAACCTGCCCGGCTGGTGGTGGGGCAAGGACGACAAGGGCCAGTGGCGCCTGCTCGACAGCAACTCCGCTTCCGATGCCGACCTATGGTTCGCCTACGCCCTGAGCGAGGCCGCACGGCTGTGGAACGACGACAGCTACGCCAAGGAAGCCAGCCTGCTGCTGGCCAATATCAAGGCCAGGGAAGTCGCGGACCTGCCCGGCCTGGGCAAGATGCTGCTGCCGGGCGCGTTCGGTTTCGCCCAGCCCGATCACCTCTGGCATCTCAACCCTAGCTACCTGCCGGTGCCGGTGCTGCGCCGCCTGGCCGGCGTCGACCCGCAGGGCCCGTGGAACGAGATTGCCCGCAGCACCGGCAGCCTGATGCAGCGCGCCGCGCACCACGGTTTCGTCGCCGACTGGGTCGGTTATCGCGGGACCGGGCCGGACGCCGGGATGTTCATCGTCGACCCGCTGAAGGGCGAACTGGGCAGCTACGACGCCATCCGCGTGTACCTCTGGGCCGGCCTGACACCCAACAGCGACCCGCTGGCCAAGCCGATACTCGACAGCCTCGACGGCATGTCACGGGTGGTGGCTACCCAGGGCACTCCGCCGGAAAAGGTCATGGTGCACAGCGGCAGCACCAGCAACGCCGCCAACTTCGGCTTCTCCGCCGCCCTGCTGCCCTACTTCAAGGCCCGCCAGCAGCCGTGGCTGGAGCAATGGCAACGCGCCCGGGTCGACGCCGAACTGGCGCAGAGCCTGACCCGCGAAGCCGTGCAAAACCGCCAACCCCCTTATTACAGCGTGGTGCTCAGCCTGTTCGCCCTTGGCTACATGGATGAGCACTACCGCTTCCTCGCCGACGGGAAGCTGCAACCTCTCTGGGAGACTTCATGCGCGCGCGCCGCCAAACCCTAGCCGTCGGCCTGCTGGCCGCGCTGATCCACAACGGCGCCCACGCCGAACTGAGCGAGAACGGCAAGGCCCTGCTCGAACAAGGCCAGTACTGGCAGGCGCGCAAGGACAATGCGCGCGCCAGCGAGGCCTGGCGCAAGCTGCTGCTGATCGAGCCGCAGCAGGCCGATGCCATCTACAACCTCGGCCTGATCGAGCTGGACGGCAAGCGTCCCGACGTTGCCAAGCGCTACCTGCAGCAGTTGCAGAGCGCCCATCCGGATTCCCGCCAGGCCTTGCTGCTGGAGCAGGAAATCCGCCTGCACGGCGAAGCCAGTGGCGAACGTCTCAACCAGGCGCGGGTCGAGGTGGAGTCCGGCGAGGGCGAGAAAGCCGTGGACACCTACCGCCAGCTGTTCGACGGCAAGGCCCCGCAAGGCGACCTGGCCCTGGAGTTCTACAGCACCCTCGGCTACACCGAAGGCGGCTGGCAGGAAGCGCGCCAGGGCCTGGAGCGCCTGCTGCGCCAGGAAGGCGACAACCGCCGGGCCAAGCTGGCCCTGGCCAAGCTGCTGCTGAGCAACGAAAGCACGCGCGCCGACGGTCTGCGCCGCCTGGCCTCGTACCGCGACGACCCGGCGATCGGCAGCCAGGCCGTGGAAGCCTGGCGCCAGGGTCTGTCCTGGCTCGGTGGCAACAAGGCCGACATGGCCCTGTTCGAGGACTACCTCAAGGTCTACCCGGACGACGAGGAAGTCCGCGAACAGATGCGCACCGGCCAGCGCCAGGCGCAATCCACCTACCAGCAGAACCCCCATCTGCAACGCGGCTTCAAGGCCCTCGAAGGCGAAGACCTGGTCGCCGCCGAGCAGTCGTTCCAGGCCCGCCTGCGCGAGGCCGCGCAGGATGCCGACGCCCTCGGCGGCCTCGGCCTGGTGCGCCAGCGCCAGAAGCGCCTGGCCGACGCCGACGCGCTGTTCCGCCAGGCCCTCAAGCAAGGTGGCGGCAGCCGCTGGCAGGCCGCCTTGCAGGCCAACCGCTACTGGAGCCTGCTCGACGAAGCCGCCGCCGCCCGTGAAAACGGCGATGCGGACAAGGCCCGCGAACTGCTGCAACGGGCCATCGCGAGCAATCCCCGGGAAGTCCAGGGCGTGCTCAACCTGGCCGACCTGCAGGCCGCCGAAGGCCAGTTCGAACGCGCCGAAAGCACCTACCGCCAGGCCCTGGCCCTGGACGCCGGGCAGCCCGACGGCCTGCGTGGTCTGGTCAGCGTACTGGCGCAGAACGGCAAGCTCGGCGAAGCCCAGCGCCTGATGAACAACCTCAGCGACGCCCAGCGCGAGCGCCTTGGCGACCTGGGCAAGCTGCGCGCGGCGATCGCCGTCGGCCAGGCCAAGGACGCCGAGCGCCGCGGCGATCTGCCCGGCGCGCTCAAGGCCCTGGAAGATGCAGTGCGCAACGATCCGCAGAACCCCTGGACGCGCTCCGACCTCGCCGAGCTCTACCTGAAGAGCGACGTGCCGAACAAGGCCCGGCAAACCATGGACGAACTGGTCCAGGCCAACCCGAACAAGCCCGATGCCCTGTATGCCGGCGCGTTGTTCGCCAGCCGCCAGCAGCAATGGCAGAAAGCCGGGCAACTGCTCGGACGCATCCCCGCCAGCCAGCGCAGCGCCGCAATGCGCAGCCTGGCCGACGAGATCGAACTGCGTCAGTTGGCCAGCCAGGCCTCGGCCCTCGCCAAGCAGGGCAAGCGCAGCCAGGCCCTGAACCTGCTGCAACGCGCAGAAGGTGGCGTGAGCGGCAGCCCCGACCTGTACGCCGCGCTGGCCGGCGCCTATATCGATATCGGCTACACCGACCGTGCGGTGGCCCTCTTGCGCAACGCCATTGCCCAGAGCAGCAAGCCGAGCCCGGCGTTGCGCATCGCCTATGGCGGTGCCCTGCTCAAGGCCGGGGACGATGTCCAGGTCAGCCAGATCCTGCGCGACACCCGCAGCCTGCCGCTGAGTGCCGCCGAGCAGCGCAGCTACGACGACCTGCTGTTCCAGTACACCGTGCGCCAGGCCGACCTGCTGCGCGAGAAAGGCGACCTGGTGGCCGCCTACGACACCCTCGCCCCGGCCCTGGCGCAGCGCCCGGACGATGCCCAGGCGGTGTCGTCGCTGGCACGGATGTACCTGGACAACCGCAAGCCGCAGAAGGCCGTCGACCTGTTCCAGCCGCTGCTCGCCAGCCAACCGGACAACGCCGATGTGCAGATGGGCGCGGCCATCGCCTACCAGCAGAACGGCCAACCGCAGTTGGCAGAAAAGTCCATTGAGCGTGGCCTTGAACTGGCGCCGGAAAACCCGCAGGTGCTGACCACCGCGGCGGCCTGGTACAAGAGCCGCGGCCAGCTCGGCCGGGCCCAGGAGCTGTATGCCCAGGCCCTGGCCCTGCAGGCGCCGAAGGAAGAGTTCGTCGACAATCCGTTCGGCCAGGCCATTGCCGCCAACCCCTTCGTTGGCGAGCCCGGCCAGCGCAAGGCCTCGCGCCTGGGCGACATGGCCCTGAACGAGATTCCCGAACCCGCGCGGGTACAGAGCAAGACCCGCGCCGCCGCAAGCAAGGTGCGTGAAGAGGAACGCTTCGACGAACCGGTGCTGCTTGCCAGCCGTGATGACGAGCCGGGGCAACGTCGCCGCGCGGTGCCGGTGGACGAGCCGGAACGCGCGGTGGTCAACCCGGACCCGCGGGCGGCCATCGAGACCGAACTGGCCAGCCTGCGTGAAACCCGTAGCCCGCAGATAAAGCAGGGCCTGACCATTCGCGGGAACAACGGAGAAGAGGGGCTGAGCAAGATCACCGACGTGGAAACGCCATTCGAGATCAGCTTCCCGCTGGGAGACGACCGCCTGGCACTCAGGGTGACGCCGGTCTCATTGAATGCTGGCAGCTTCCACTCCAGCAGCAATAGCAACCTGCGCTTCGGCGGTTTCACCAGCGACCGGGCCCAGACGGTGCTGGCCCAGGACGATGCCGTACGGCTTGCAGAGATCTACAGCTTGACGCATGACAGCGCCGGCACCCAGAAGGACGACGGCGTTGGCCTTGCGGTGGCCTACGAGAAAACATCCCTGGGCCTGAAGGCCGATCTGGGCACCACACCGCTGGGTTTCCGCGAAACCAGCATGGTGGGCGGCATCAGCCTTGACCGGCCGTTCGCCGAGAACAGCAACTTCCGCTACAACCTCAATGTGTCGCGGCGGGCTATGACCGACAGCCTGCTTTCCTTCGCTGGCGCCCGCGATGCCCGCACCGACGTGCAATGGGGAGGCGTTACCGCCAACGGCCTGCGCGGCCAGGTCAGCTACGACAACCAGCGTTTTGGTGCCTACGCCTACGCAGGCTGGGCCAAGCTGCTGGGGACCAAGGTTGACGACAATGAGCGCACAGAACTGGGCAGTGGCATCTACTGGTATCTGTTCAACAACGAAGATGCGCGCCTCACCGGCGGCCTTAGCCTGTCGGCATCGAGCTATGCCGACAACCAGAGCGCCTTCACTTATGGCAGCGGCGGCTATTTCAGTCCTCACACCTTCTTCGCCATCGGCTTGCCTTTCGCCTGGGCGCAGCGCGGTGCGAACTGGAGCTACCAGATCCAGAGCTCGGTCGGCATGCAACATATCGAGCAGGAAGAGGCTCCTTACTACCGTGACAAGGATGCCCAGGCCGCTCTGGAAACCCTCGCCACGCTGTACAACAGGGTATTCCCCGGCAGTAACGTTCGCACCCGCTACGAATCGCAGAACAAGACCGGCATAGGCTACTCGCTCGGCGCCAACGGCGAATACCGCCTAGGCGACGGTTTTTTCTTCGGCGGCAGCCTGGGCCTCGACAACGCCCGCGACTATCGCCAGTTCACCGGTGGCCTGTACCTGCGCTACCTGTTCGACGATGCCGGCGGGGCCATGCCCCTGCCCGTCAGTCCTTATCGTTCCCCCTATTCGAATTAAGCCAAACAAGGAGAATTCACCATGGCTGCTTCCCTTCTCGCTGGCCTGACGATCCTGATGATCGGCGACAGCCACCTGGCTACCCCGGACTACCTGATCAAGAGCCTGCACGACAACATGGTGCAACAGGGCGCGCAGGTCCACACCCTGGGCGTCTGCGGCTCCAAGGCCGGCGACTGGACCAAGGTGGTGCCCGGCGAATGCGGCGGTGCCGAACGCCGCAACAAGGACAAGGCCGTAGTGCTCGGCAACAAGGCCACCACCCAGCCGGTGGGCCAGCTGGTGGCCGCCGACAAGGCCGACCTGATCGTGGTGGTGATGGGCGATACCATGGCCGACTACACCAAGCCGGCCTTCCCCAAGACCTGGATCTGGCAGCAGACCACCCAGTTGACCAAGGCGATCAAGGAAACCGGCGCCAAGTGCGTGTGGGTCGGCCCGGGCTGGGGCACCGAAGGCGGCAAGTACGGCAAGACCTACGCCCGCGTCGAGATGACCTCGAAGTTCCTCGCCGCCAACGTCGCGCCGTGCGACTACATCGACTCGCTGAGCTTCGCCAGGCAGGGCCAATGGGCAACCATCGACGGCCAGCACTTCACCGCCATGGGCTACACCAGCTGGAGCAAGGCCATCACCGACGCCCTGGTGAAAACCCCGGCGGTGCAAGGGGCGAAGAAATGAGCCTGCGCACCCTCCTCGCCCTGCCCCTGGTGCTCGCTGCGGCCAGCGCCAGCGCCGAAGTCGCCCTTTATCCCACCGGTCCCAGCGAGGACTCGGCGTTCCTGCGCTTCGTCAATGTCGCTCCCGGCGTACTGAAGATGGAAGCCAGCGGCTCCAAGGCCAGCCTCGACCTGAACGACACGCGCAAGGTCTCCGACTATCTCCAGGTGCCGGCCAACAAGGCGATCAAGGGCACCCTCAGCCGCGCCGGGCAAAGCTCGGCGCTGGACCTGCAGGTAGCGCCGGGCGAATTCGCCACGGTGTTCGCCTTCGACGACGGCGGCAAGATCAGCCAGCGCGTGGTCCGCGAACAGCCCGACGACTTCAACGCCCTGAAGGCCTCGCTGGCCTTCGTCAGCCTCGACCCGGCCTGCCAGGGCGCCGCCCTGCGTCCGGCCGGACGCACGGCCGACCTGTTCAAGGACGCCGCCGACGGCAGCGTGCAGCGCCGCTCGATCAACCCGGTGAAGCTCTCGGTGCAACTGGTCTGCGCCAACGCCAACGTCGGCAATCCACTGGACCTGGGCGAGCTGAAGGCCGGCGAGCGCTACAGCGTGATGCTGGTGCCGGGGGCCGAAGGTCCGCGCCTGCTGGGTACCACCGACACCTTGGCCAACTGACAGGACGTCCGCCGCACCATGGTTTTCGCCTCGCTTGAGTTCCTCACGCTGTTCCTGCCGCTGTTCATGCTGGTCTATGCACTCAGCCCGGCGCGCGGACGCAACGTCGTGCTGCTGCTGGGCAGCTGGCTGTTCTATGGCTGGCTGAGCCCGCTGTTCCTGCTGCTGCACGTGGTGCTGACGGTGATCGCCTGGGCCGGCGGCCTGCTGGTGGACCGCAGCCGCGAGGACGGCCGCGGGCGGGTACGCCTGCTGGCGGCGCTGATCGTGCTCAATACCCTGGTGCTGTGCTGGTACAAGTACGCCAATATCCTCGCCGCCACCTACAGCGAGCTGATCAGCCACTACGGCTACCTGCCGCTGGAGTGGCAGCGGGTGGCGTTGCCGGCGGGGCTGTCGTTCATCGTGCTGCAGGCGATCTCCTACCTGGTCGACGTGCACCGGCATACCGTGCCGGTGGAACGCAGCCTGGTGAACTTCGCCACCTACATCTCGATGTTCGGCCACTCCATCGCCGGGCCGATCATTCGCTACGACTGGGTTCGCAGCGAGCTGAACCAGCGCTACTTCGACTGGCAGAACTTCTCCCTCGGTGCGCGGCGCTTCATGATCGGGATGTGCATGAAGGTGCTGGTGGCCGACACCCTGTCGCCGCTGGTGGACATCGCCTTCCACCTGGAAAACCCGTCGTTCCTCGACGCCTGGCTGGGTTGCCTGGCCTATTCGCTGCAACTGTTCTTCGACTTCGCCGGCTACAGCGCCATGGCCATCGGCCTGGGCCTGATGCTCGGTTTCCATTTCCCGGAGAACTTCAACCGGCCTTATCTTGCCAGCAGCATCCAGGACTTCTGGCGGCGCTGGCACCTGTCGCTGTCCAGCTGGCTGCGCGACTACCTGTACATCGCCCTGGGCGGCAACCGCTTCGGCACCTGGAACACCTACCGCAACCTGTTCCTGACCATGGCCATCGCCGGCCTCTGGCATGGCGGCGACAGCTGGAACTACCTGCTCTGGGGCGCCGCCCATGGCGTGGCGCTGTGCATCGACCGGGCCTGGAGCCGTTCCAGCCTGCCGGCGATCCCCAAGGCGCTATCGCACAGCCTGACCCTGCTGTTCGTGTGCCTGGCCTGGACCCTGTTCCGCGCCCCGGACTTCGCCACCGCGCTGGCCATGTACGGCGGCCAGTTCGGCCTGCACGGCTTCGCCCTCGGCGAGGCCCTGTCCGCCAGCGTGCGCCCGGTGCATGCCCTGGCGGCAGCGCTGGGGGTGTTCTGCGTGATTGCGCCGCTGTACCAGGCGCGTGTCGAACAACGTTACGGTCACAGCGCGCTGTACGCGGTGCTGGCTGCCCTCTGGCCCGTGGCCGGCTTCCTCCTGGCGTTCTCCCTGATCGCCAGCCGTGATGCCGTGCCCTTCCTGTACTTCCAGTTTTGATGACGACCAAGACCCCACCGCCGTCCACGGCGCCGACGCCGCCGAGCGACATCGCCTTGCGTACCAGCCCGCTGGCCGGTGCCGTCCTTGCCGCCTTCCTTGCCGCCGGGCTGCTGTCCTGTGGCTGGCTGTTGTTCAGCGGCAAGCTGGAACTGCTGCCGGGCAAGGCCTTGTCCAACGACCAGGTGCTCGAAGGCGAGATCACCCACCGCATTGCCAAGGAGCTGGCCAAGGCGCCGCTGCCGGAGCATGCCGCGCAGCTGGAGCGCGGCGGCAGTTGGTTGTTGCTTGGCGACAGCGGGCCACGGGTGCGCCAGGGTTGCCCGGGCTGGCTGTTCATCAGCGATGAGCTGAAGCTCAACCGGCATGCCGCGGACAACGCCCGGGCCAAGGCCGAGGCGGTGGGTGCCCTGCGTGATCGGTTGAAGCAGCGTGGAATCGATCTGCTGGTCAGCGTGGTACCGGACAAGAGCCGCATCGCTGCGACCCAGTTGTGCGAGTTACCGCGCCCGGCCAGCCTGGAGCCGCGTATCCGCGCCTGGACGGCCACGTTGCAGGCGGCCGGCGTCTCAGTGCTGGACCTGACCCCTGCCCTGCAACCGCTCGGTGCCGAGGCCTTCCTGCGCCTCGACACCCACTGGAGCGAGGCCGGCGCCCGGGCGGCGGCGCTGGCGATCGGCGAGAAGATCCATGGGCTCGGCTTCGAAGCCACGCCCAAGCGCGAGTTCAGTGTCAGCCAGCAAGCCCCGGCGGTGCGTCCCGGTGACCTGGTGCGCCTGGCCGGGCTCGACTGGCTGCCGGCGCAGTACCAGCCGCCCCAGGAGCAGGTGGCGGCTTCGGTCATTGCCGAGCAGACTCCGGAAGCCGACAGCGACGGCGACAACCTCGACGACCTGTTCGGCGACGACAACCTGCCGAACGTAGCCTTGATCGGCACCTCGTTCTCGCGCAATTCCAACTTCGCCGGCTTCCTGCAGCAGGCGCTGGCGGCACCGGTGGGTAACTTCGCCAAGGATGGCGGCGAGTTCTCCGGCGCGGCCAGGGCCTACTTCGACAGCCCGGCCTTCACCCAGACCCCGCCGAAGCTGGTGATCTGGGAGATTCCGGAGCGGGACCTGCAGACCCCGGGCGGCAGCGACATCGGCCTGCACTGAGCCTCACGGCAGGAATACCGGTGGTCGCCCGGTGGTTGCCGCCATCGAGTTGATTCCCTTTCTGATCGCCATGCGAGCGATGTTGTGCCAGCGCGAGTGATGACGCGAACCCCGGCAGTGCAGGCCGAGGACGGTCTGGTAGGTGAATCCCTCGCGTTTCAGTACATCGAACACGTGGTCCAGCGCAATCGGCCTGAGCGGTGTCAGATAGTCCATCTGACCCTTCCCCTCCATGATGTATTTCCCGATGTCTTCGCGCAGGAGCGTCGCATCGCTCAACGACATGTTGAACTCCCGGGCCACGAATTCGGGTTCCAGCTCATGGAGAAGGTAGTTGGGATAGTCCTTGCGGTAGAAGTTGGCCGCAGGAGCCCCGCCACCGAGCACCTGCGGATAACCTTTGCCTTGGGGGAAGGGAGTCGTGAAGCCATGGTCGGCGTAGAAACCTATCTCGGACGTGACACTGGTGTTGAAGCGCTTCGGCGGCATCGTGCCGTCTTCGTAGGTAATGCCTTTCAACGAGCTACCGTGGGCGTCGATCAGCAGCGTCTTGTTTTTCGGGTGCGAATGCAGCAGGAACAGGTCTGCCCCCGACGGCGTCTTGAGTATGTGTGTCTGCGGGGCTGCCGCTGGCTGTGGTGCGCGCCCCAGGTTGCCGTAGGCCGGCATGTCCATGCCCCCGCCGGCGCGCGGATAGATCCCGGCGCCGCGGGCCGGTCGGGACGCGACGCTACCGAAGGTGCCGTCGAAGTCGAGGGCGAAGGACAGCATCTGCATCACCCCCGCCAGGTCGGGGTTACTCTTGCCGACATAGATCGCGCCGATGCCCAGGCCGGTCGCCGCCGCGCTCAGGCCACCCGAGACCACCGCGCCCATGACCCCGAACGAGGCGAGCCCGCCGGCACCGCCCAGGGCAAGGCCGATCACCCCCGTGACGATCGCCTCGACCAGCGGATCACTGAAATAGGCCCTCTCCGAATGGGTGTAGCGACCAATGGCCTGGTGGCCGCTGGGGTCGCAGTAGTTCACCGGGTCGCCGCCACAGTAGGCATACGCATTCGCCCCACCCGCGCCGAACGGACTTTCGCTGTCGGCGCTGGTGAAGCGCATCATCCACGGGCTGTAGACCCGGTAGCCGTGCCCCAGGTGATAGATACCGAGCATTTCCGGGTCGAGCACCTCGCCATTGAAGCCGCGCCATGACAGGTCATCGTGGGAGGTCGACCGTTCGCCGTAGGGGGTGTAGCTGAAGAAGCGCGCATTGTTCCCGGCCAGGTCGTAGCTGGCGATGATGCTGCCATGGGCATCCTTGATCTCCAGGGTGTGGGCGCTGCCGCTGGCAGTACCGGCCTTGCTGGTATCGATGCGCTGCAACTCGCAGGCGTCGCTCTGGTTCAGCAGGACCATGCGCTGCACCGTTTTGCTGGCGTGGCTCTGGCGGATCTGCGCATAGGGCCGGTCGTGGCGATACAGCAGGTCGACCGTGTGCCTGCTGTCCTTGCGCCCCACCAGTTTGCCGGCCATGTCATAGGTGTAGGCCGTGGTGTACTGGTTCTTCACGTCCTCGATCTGGTGCAGGCGGCCCTGGGCGTTGTAGACCAGCTTGTAGTCCGCGCTGGTGGTGTCGCCGTACACCCATTTCAGCGTCTCCAGCCGGCCGCGCTTGTCGTTGCCGAAGCTGATGATCCGCCCCGAATCCTGGCCCTGGCGCTTGAGGCTGATTTCGCTCAGTTCCTCGGCGCTGATGCCCTTGCCGGCGTACGTGCAGGTGTTGATCACGTTATGGGTGCCATAGGCTTCCTTGGTCACCTTCAGGGTGGCCTTGCTCACGCCGCCGGCAACATCGTGCTCGAAATCGATCTGCTCCTGTTCGAAGCCACAGGTCACCGGCTTGTGCGAGCCGCTGCAGGTGTAGCCGAGCAGGCTGCCGCTGGTGGCGTAGGTGTAGTGTTCGTCACGGATCACCGTGTTCTTGCTGCCCGTGCGGGTCAGCGATCGCTTCAGCCGGCCGTTGTCGTCATAGGTGCGCTGGATGCTCAGGTCGTCGAAACCGTTGACCGCGATGCGCCGTTCCGTCTCGCGGCCAAGGGCATCGTGGCTGTAGGTCGTGGTCACCAGATGCCCGGAGGCCGCACACTGCGTGCGTTCTTCACGGATCCGGCCCCGTACGTCACGCAGCACCAGGCTGCTCATCTGGCTGCTGGCCTGGGCCCGATGATGGCCCTCGGCGCTGTAGTGGTAATGGGTCTGTTGACCGAATGCATCGATGCTGCGCAGCACACGTCCCTGCAGCGAATAGCAGGTGCGCGTGCCCAGCGTGTCACCGGAGACCTGGCCTGTGTGGCTTTCCCGCACCCACAGGCCGACTTCCTGCAGCTCCAGCCACTGCTGCGCAGGCTGGTTCATCGCCGCCGCCGTGCTGTCGGCTGTCGGCGTGCCGAAGTGCCCGCCATCCTTGTAGCTGTAGGCCTGCTTGAAGGTGCCACGCTCGAACTGGGTGACGCGGCCGTAGAGGTCCACGGTCTGCTTGCCCAGGTCCAGGTTCACCGCTTGCTTGTCCTTGCTCCATTGCATCGAGGCGCCGGTGGCTATGGGCGCCAGGGTGTGGGCGGGATAGCTGTTCTTGAAGGTCGCCCCTGGCTGGGTCACCACGGTGGTGCGGCCAAAGGCGTCGTATTCGTACGCGGTATCGCCCTGGCTGCTGCTGATCTTGCTGAGTTCGGTCTTGCTGTTGTAGGCGAAACCCTGCTTGCCGAGCTCCTTGCCGGCGGCGTCCTGGATCTGCATCGATGCAGGGGTTTCATTGGCATTGAAGTGGGTGACCGTCTTGCCTCCATCGACCTTGCCGTCTGCATCCTCGCTCCACTCGGTGAGGCTCAGCGCGATGGGGTCGTAGTCGCTGTAGCGGCGCAGTCCGTCGGTTTTCACCTTGTTGGCCCGGCCCCAGTCGTCGTAACTGATGGTGGTGACGGAACGGCTGAGGAAACGCCCGTCGGCGCCATGGTCGTATTCGATGCACTGCGATTCGCGCCCCAGGCTGTCGTAGCCATAAGCCTGCAGGGTACGCCAGCCGGTGGCGGCGCTGATCAAGCGCTGGTGCTGCACCAGCCGGCCGGCCTGGTCGAAGATGTTGCGCACGCTGTTGGCATCGGAGCTCACCACCGCCTGGCTCAGCTCGCCGTGGCGGTAGTAGCCATGGGTATAGGTCCGGAGGACGTCGCTGTGGCTCTGCTTGAGGAACTTCACGGTCTTGAGGCGGCCGTGGGCGTCATAGTCCAGGTACTTGTCCTGGCCTTCTCCAAAGTACATCTCGCGCCGTACCTGGCCGGTCAGCACGTCCTTGAACAATGTGGTCGTCAGACCGGAACTGGTCACGCTCTCCTCGATGATATGTTCGTAGCTGATATGCGTGGAGCTGTCGTTGCGCTGGGTCGAGGTGGCGTAGCTCTCCTCGCGCTTTGAATTGGCGATGTCCTTGCCACTCTTGTCGAAGAGGACAACTTCGGTGGACCTGGGATCGCCATAGCAACCCGACTTTTTCATGTCGGTGTGATAGCTGTAGGTATACCGTTCGCCACCGGCATGGCTGTCCATTTTCTTGTGGTCGGCGGAAACGGGGTCGTGAAAGACAATCTTCTTGTCGATGACCATCGACACGGGCTTCTTGTCACCCTCGTAGTGCTTGAGGGTCGCGTAGTTGTAGAACGTCCACTTCAGATCCACCCGCTGATCGCCATTCATGGTGTACACCCGTTCGGACTCGACATGACGGGTGAAGAACTGCAGATCGCCGGGATAGTTCAGCTCAAGGGGCAAGCCGAATGTCTTCTTGTCGTGTTTCGTCGCCCGCGGAGCGAAATAGAGTTCCCGCTCATAGTCCGTTCCCCAGGTCAGTCCCTTGTCGTTGAAGATGTTGTTGCACCAGCCTATCGGGTTGAAATAGTCAATGGCCCAGCCGAATATGAGGCCCGTCCCGGACGTCTGCGCCTCCACCCGCGTCGACTTTATCTTTTTCTCCTTGACTTCCGGATCACCCCGATAATAAGTCCACTCCGTAACAAGACCATCTTCCTCACGCTTGATGACGTTCCCATGTTCGTCCAGCGTTACCTTCACAACTTCCGAGCGTGACGCCGTGCCTTTGGAATAGGTGGTCTTCGCTGTCATGACCAGCGTCTTGCTCTTGGCGTCCTGCACCTGGGAATAGTCCCTGGCCACTTCATGACCCGCGTTTTTCATGACATGCCGGCACAACCGGTTGGTCTTGGCTTCATAGTGATATTCCTCGCTCCCCTTGAAACTTCCACATTCCTTGCTGACCGTAGTTTTCCTGGCTTTATCGTCGTAGGCATAAGTACAGACCCTGTCCTCGGTGCCGGGTACCGAACGAACATGGCGGGTTACCCTGTTGTTGGCATCACAGGTCAGCTTGTCGCAACCACCACTTTCCACGGCATGTACTTCTGCCAGTTGCTTGTTCTTGTAGTGAAAACTCAGCGTTGAAACATCTCCGTTCGCGTAGCTGAACTTCACCTTTTTCAGCACTGCACTATCGAACGCTATCGGGTTTGCCCCGAACTTCTCGAGCGCGTATTTCTTTTCGAAATCAAAGTCTTCAAACAACATATCACACACGACTTTTCGGTCATTTCGATCGGGAAACACTGTCACTTTCGTCGAAGTCTTCGTATATGACCCCTTTGCCAATAAAACGCCATAGTCATCCTTGATATTTTTGAGTACTGCCATCACGGGTGAAACCACTCTGGAATCGACAAGACTGTTAACCAGACTTGTCAGCTCAGAGGTCAGGCTGGAGTTTTCCCATTCCAGCTTCAGACCAAGACCCGTAGGCGTTTCTATCCGGTCAGGAAGAAAATAGATCTCTTGTTTGTGGTAGTTATCGAGTGCTTCCCTGAAACACCTCACCTCGCGCATATACTCCCGACGCCCGTCCTTGTATTCGACGACCCACCCGCTGGCGCTGGCTATAAGATTGACATCACCCAAGACGAAGGTTTTATCATCGGCATTACTTCGCGAGATCGAATGATAAATCCCATTTGACGTCTTCAGGCTTATAGTCTGCTTCAGTTTTACATCTGCGGGGTTAGAGGTGTCCATTTCAGCAGCGATGAACAATGAACTCACGACCAGCTCCGTTCGACTCCTGGAAACATCCAGCTCTAGTTCCAGCTCCGGCCCTGCTCCATTGTTTCCCACCAACCTCGCCAACGGCACCTTGCACGAATACACGCCGCTGAAGTTGTCCACTTCCACCCGATAGGGGATCGCCGGCGCAGGCGCCGCCACCTGGAAGCGATCGCCGGCGATCTCGACGCTCAACAACGAGCCCTTCGGTACCCACAGCAGGTTGGCGCCGCTGCCATTGCCGCTCGGGTAGAACAGCTCCTGTCCCTCGCTCTTGATCTTTTGCGCATCCAGCTCCTTGGCAGTCCACTCCCGACCGGCGCGGAGGAACTGGCTGTGCTGGTTGATATGCTTGGCCAGGTCCTGGGTCCACTGGTCCACGGCCAGGCGCTCCTTGCCCGGGACGAAGTTCAGCGTTTCGTAGACTTTGCCCGTAACCCGGCTGCACACCCGCACGCTGACCACCGACTTCACGTCCAGGTCGCCGCCGCCGAGGCTGCCGATGTTTTCCCAATACCCGGCATGCCAGCAGCCGACGATGAAGCCGCGGGTGCCGGACAGGGTCCACAGGTAGTTGTCCCAGGTGCTTTCCTTGGTGCTGAAGCCGGTCGCCGCGTCATAGTCGCCAACGCGCATCCAGCGCGCGTGCTGGTTGATTGCCTCGGCGCAGTCTTTCGGCCATTGCTGGTAGCCTCGGCGCGCCTTGTCCGGGACGAACCGGGTGGTCTCGATGATTTCTTCCGAGACGCTGTCGATCACCACCGCCGTGATCGGCCGCCCTTCCAGCGCCGCCCTGTCCGAATCGATGCCGAGGGCGGACTTCTGCCAGGAGCGGGTGACCAGCCTGACCGCCAGGCCCGAGCCTTTCGGTACCCAGATAGAGTTCTTGTCCAGCATCGAGGACGGATAACAGATATCGGTGTCATTGTCGGCCGCCTGGATGGTCGCCGCCGGGTGTTCATCGCTTCGCCATGGTCGGCCAGCACGCAACAGCTGGCTGTTGGCATTGATGTACCTGGCCAGGTCCTGCGCCCACTGCGCAGCTTCCAGCCGGTCCTTGGCCGGCGTGAAGTTGACGGTCTCGTAGACCTTGCCGGTCAAGGCACTGCAGGCCTGCACGGTGACCACCGACTTCAGGGTCAGGTCGGCGCCGCTGATGGTCTCGACGGCCTCCCATGCATCGGCGTGCAGCGCCGTGGTGAAGACCCGGGTTCCCGGGAGCGCGGCCCACAGCCTGTTCTTGTAGGTGCTCCAGGTCGTGCCGGGATCATCAGCATCGAACTTGCCGGCCCGCGCCAGCTTCAGGTGCGTGTTGATGTGGTCGGCGAACAGCTTGGGCCAGCTGGAGTAACCCCGTTTGGCCGCCGGCGGGGTGAAGCTGGTACGTTCGAGGATCTCTTCGCTGCCGTTGTCGATCACCACTGCGGTCAGTTGCCGGCCCGCCAGGCAGCCGCGGTCGGAACGGATCTGCCCGACGTCCGTCCAGCGCTCGATCAATAGCCTGAAAGACAGATCGGAGCCGACCGGCGCATGCACCTCGTTCAAGCTGCGGTCGCGTATCGGCGAATACAGCACGCTGCCGGTGGTAAGGGCGACGGCATGCTCGCCGGAGATTTCCTTGCCGGCAGCGACGAACAGGCTGTGTTCGTTGATGAAGGTCGCCAGTTCCCTGGGCCAGAAGTCTCTGGTCATCGCACCCGGCTTGTAGGCGAGGGTTTCGTAGAGCGTGTCGGTGTGCTTGTTGCGGACCTCGGTGACGAGGACATGATCGTCGTCCAGGTCGACATTGCCGCTCAAGCGACCGATGGACTCCCAGAACTTGGTGCGCAGGTGGGTGGCGAACACCTTTACCCCCGGTGCCGCCCACAACTCGTTCTTGTAGCTGCTTTCCAGGGTGACCAGGCCCTCGGCGCTGAATTCACCGGCGCGGGCCAGTTGCAGGTGTCGGTTGATATGGTCGGCGAAATCCTTGGGCCACTGATACTGGCCCAGACGCGGCTTGCTCGGAGTAAAGACCGTGCTTTCCAGCAACTCACCGGTCATCTTGTCGATCACCACCGCCTGCAGGCGGGTGCTGGTCAGTGCACTGCGATCCGAATCGATGCTGCCGTTGCTTTTCCAGGTGGCTGGGTCCATGGCCTGCTGCTCCGCGCGGTGGGTCTTGATGACCCATTACGCGACGCCAGGCCACTCGCCACAACTGACAGAAATATCAGTTCCGCTAGGCGGCACTCCAGCCTCAGTTCGCGCACACACCTTCTGGCACGGCAGCGTCGAACCCGCGCGCGCTCCACTGCGCCAGCGGCAGCGCGGGCTGTTGCTGGAAGATCCGCCGCAGGATCAGCCCCAGGGCCTCGCCGTCACGGATCGAATCGACGCCGGCCCCGGGCCAGGAGCTGGGCGTCTGCGCCTGCCAGCGGCCCTGCGGGTCGCAGCCGGCCATGCGGAAGCGGAAGGTGTAGTTGCCGGGGACGCCCATGCGCAGGTCGCTGACCACCAGGGCATCGCCCACCACGTCGTAGCGCAACCAGTCACCGGTGAACCAGCGCAGCCGTTCATGCAACGGCATGCCTTCCAGCACCTGCGCCAGTTCGGGGTTCAGCGGCAGGCGCTGCCACTCTGGCGGGTCATCGTCGAACAGGCCACTGACCCCTTCGATGTAGTCGCCCTCCGGGGTTTTCGCCAGCACTCGCCAGAGCAAGGTATTGAACGGCATGGGCACGGCACGCAACTGGCTGGCCTGGATCCCCTGGGCACTCAGCGCGGCATGGAAGCGTTGTTCGGCGATGCTCTTGGACAGCAGGCCGAACCCCAGGTAGGCGCAACTCGCCAGCAACAGGCCGCCGAGCAGTACCCTGGCCCGGTCGGTCATGCCGCGCACCGCAGCGTAGATCACCCCGAGCAGCAAGGGCACGGTGTACAGCGGGTCGATGATGAACACCGCCGCCCAGCTTTGCGGCGTGGGCTGCCAGGGCCAGAGCAGTTGCGTGCCATAGACGGTGAAGGCGTCCAGCAAGGGGTGGGTGATCAGCACCAGCCACAGCCCGAGGAACAGGCGTGGGCCGCTGTAGCCTGCATCGGGACGGCGGCGCCGGACCAGCAGCAGGGTCAGCCAGGTCAGCAGCAAGGCCAGGCCGGTGAGGACGAACAGCGAGTGGGAGAAGCCGCGATGGTAGGTCATGCTCGACACCGGGTCGGCGTAGCGGATCGCCACGTCGAGGTCCGGCAGGGTCGCCAGCACGGCCCCATAGAGCAACGCCCGCCGCCCTTGCACCTTGCCAAGCACTGCGCCCTGGATGGCGCCGCCCAATACGGCCTGGGTCAATGAATCCAATGGCTTCCCCTTGAGGATGGCAAAGAGCTAGATGCTAGCGCAGCGGCTGGCTGGAAGACACCGCCGGGAACAGCACGTTCCGCGCTTCCGGCGACGTCAGTACGCAGCTCACGTCGTGCCCGCAGCCCGGTACCACGACCATCCGCCGTGGCTGCACCGGCTTCAGCAGCGCTTTCTCGTAGGCCACGTAGGCCTGTGCCCGCTGCAAGCGGAAAGGCCCTTGCAGCTGCGCGGCGCAGGATTTGTCGAGCACGCGGTAGTAGGCGCCCTTCGCCGCACTGTCGTCGCGCTCGCCGACCAGGTAATCGATCCGTGCCGTCCCATAGCGAGCCCTGGCCTCGGCGGCGCTTCGCGGCAACCAGGCAGGCAGCGCGTGGGTGCCGTACTTCCAGTCGTCGTATCCCGGGCAGCCTGGCGCGGGCTGGCGAAAGGCATAGCCTGCCCCGCCGGCCACCGGCCGGAGCGGGTCGAAATACAACCAGCTGCCCGGATCGGCGATCACGTAGCGCACCTCGACACCCGCCGGTGGCGGCGCGGCAAAGCCGATGCTGTGCTGCAGCATCTGCGCCCCGGCGGAGAAGCCGGCCAGGGTGATCTGCCGCAGTCCGGGCCACTGCCGCACCAGCTCGACCACCAAGGCATCCAGCGCAGCGAACGCCGAAACGGGATGCGCCCCCAGGGAAGGCTCGCCCGCCAGCCAACTGGCGCAGGTCCACAAGGCGTCCCCGGCGCGGGCCGCCGGCACGCCAGGGGAATGGCAGCGCGCCGCGTCGCCGACCTGGTACAGCGGCGCGATCACCAGGGTATCGGGCAACTGACCCGCCGCCTGGGTCGCTTCCAGACCGGCCGCAAAACTGCGACCGGCATCCCGCGGATGACCGTGCAGCACCACCAGCGCCGCCTGCGGCATGCCCTCGCCCGGACCGCGCGAACTGTAGTAATGCAGGCGACCGGCCGCGCCAGGCAGATCGAACGCACGCAGGCAATCGCTGCCGACGGCACGCTCGCAATCCTGCGCAAGCGCAGCGCGGACGATGAACAACAGAACAAACAACAGCCAACTGACTGGTTTCATTTGCGCTTCCCGTTGACAGGCATTGAAAGCAACTTTCGAAATTTTCACATGACACCAATTTAATCAATGATCTGCGGGTGACTTCATAAAGATTGTTTCACCCGAATGACCATTCTGTTTAATTGAAAAGTCCCCTCTCCACAGTGATCATGGCCGCGCCAGCCATCCACTGACAGGCAGGTAATTCAAGGCTTACAGCCAACTTCGACGTTCCGCGAGCAATATCGGGCGAACAATCCCACGCGCCCGGAAGTTGAACTTCAACAACCCCCGTGGTTAATCCAGACGTTCCGGCATGAGGCCTTGAAACATGGGTAACCGACACTTCCCAGGACACCTATGAACATGCAAGCCGCCCCTATCGTTTTCCACGAACGCATCCTCCTGACCGGCGCCACCGGTTTTCTCGGCGGTGCCGTCACCGCCCGACTGCTCGCCGAGGGCCATGGCGCCAACCTGTCCTTCCTGGTACGCGCCGACAGCCCCGAACAGGGCCTGCAACGCCTGCGCGACAACCTGCTCCAGCACGGTGTCGACGACAGCGCGTGCCAGCGCCTGGGCAGCGAGCAGATCATCCTCGGCGACTTCCTCGACACCACCTGGCTGCCCCGGGAAACCCCGCGCCTGATGCTGGTCGAGCGGGTGATCAACTGCGCCGCCGTGGCCTCGTTCTCGAAGAACCCGACCATCTGGCCGGTCAACGTCGAGGGCACCTTCGCCTTCGCCGAGGTCATGAGCCGGAGCAAGCGGCTCAAGCGCTTCCTGCATGTCGGCACGGCCATGTGCTGCGGCCCGCAGCAGGCATCGCCGATCAGCGAGTCCTGGGCCTTCCCGCGGGGCGAGGAGCAACTGGTGGACTACACCGCATCCAAGGCGGAGATCGAGCGGCGTATGAGCGAGGAACTGCCGTCGCTGCCGCTGGTGGTGGCGCGGCCTTCCATCGTGGTGGGTCATCGCACCCTGGGTTGCCAGGCCTCGGGCAGCATCTTCTGGGTGTTCCGCATGGGCTTCGCCCTGGAGAGCTTCACCTGCGGCCTCGACGAACAGATCGACGTGATCCCGGTGGACTACTGCGCCGAAGCGCTGATCGGCCTGACGCTGAAACCACGCCTGGAACACAACCTCTACCACATCTCGGCCGGCCACCAGGCAGCCTGCACCTTCGGCGAGATCGACCAGGCCTTTGCCCTTGCCAATGGCGCCATGCCGGTCGGCGAACGCTATCGCAAGATCGGCGTGGACGACCTCAAGCAGTTGGCCGGCGACTTCGAATCGCGCATCGGCCCGGCCAACCCGCGCCTGGTCCTGCGTGCCCTGCGCCTGTACAGCGGCTTCGCCGACCTCAACTACCTGTTCGACAACAGCCGGCTGCTGGAGGAAGGCATCGCCGTGCCGCCACGTTTCACCGACTACCTAGACGTGTGCGTGCGTTCGTCCCGCGACATCAGCATCGCCACGCAAATGCAATGGGATTTCAAATAGACAGAAACCTGGCAGTTCTATCAGGAAAGACATCGCAGGCACGCGATAGCGAGTGAATTCACCGAGTGCCTGCTGTACCCTTGCCCGCGAATTCCGCCAGATAGCCCCCATCTTGAACAGTCCTGCCCTGACCTCCCGCGAGGCCTACCAGATTCTCCGCGACATCGCCCAGGGTATCCGTCCACTGCGACGGATCGGCGAACAAAGCTGGTCGCAGGTCCGCAACGGACTGCTGACCGTGGAAGTGGATGGCTGGGTGTTCACCCTCTACAACGATGGCGATGGCCTGGGTTACTGCGACCGCTGCTACGATCCCGAGGGCGCGGCCTATATCTACGATGCCGCGCATCCGTACGGGACCAATCCGGTGGAGTTCATGAGCGTGTGGGAGCGGCAGCAGGTCGAGGGGATGTTGCGGGGGCTCTGATTGAACGTCAGGGCCTCATCGCGGCATCGGTACCTACCCATCTTTTTTGCTTTCTGGTGCTGGTGCTGCGGTGAGTTCCTCCTCCACCGGAAAATGCCGGCAACTCTTGCGCTCCGCCATCTGCCTGTCGGTCGGCCGCTCATCGACGAAACGCGGCGGCCGGTCGCTGTGGATCTCCAGGAAGCCCCAGCGCAGGTCGGCTTCGGTCTGTCCCGGCTTGGGCGGTTCGAACCACCAGACTTCGCGGCTGATCAGGGCCATGGACACGCTCCTCGGCTGAAAATCTTCGGTTCCTGTCACTATAGCCGTGGCACGGGATAACTATGTGCCACCGCCGCCGCGCGCAGACGCGATGTGCTGGCGCTCCTTCACAAGGAGTGCCCCGACATGAACGAAAACACCTTCGGAAAACCTGGCTTCCACCACCTCGTCGTAGAGGAGCGCCTGCCCCGCTGGCTGCAGCATCTGCATCCAGACCAGCTGGCACGACTGCAGCATCTGGACGATCACTCCAACGCCACCTGGTTCCACGGTGCTCCCGCAGAACTGCGCCACGCCGTCGACCAGGCACAACGGCGAACCCGCAGGTTGACCTTCGCCCTGGCTAGGGCCATGGCCGACCTGCGCGCCGTTCCCGACTTCGCCGAGCCGTTGCTGCTCAAGCGCCTGCATGAGCGTTTCGGCCTCAACGGCGGCGACCTGCGCAGGATGCATTTCGTGCGTTTCAGCCGCGACTGGAACTGGGGCACCGTTGCCACGGACCTCAACCACCGGGTTGAACCGCTGTTCGAGGCCGCCCTGCAGAACTTCGAGAAAGATCAGGAAATGCAGCCGGAGAGCGTGGCGATCCTCGGCGAGTTCCGTGTCACCTGGTCCAACGGCTACCCTCGCTACCACTACGATTCCCTGCCCTTCACTGCGGCCCAGTTCGCCGAGCAATGCCATGACCTCGACCTTGGCCGACGCTACCAGGCGCACCTGAACGACATCTTCGGCCGCAAGGACGTGCACAGCCTGGCGATCCAGGCCCGGCGTGAACAATTGCAACTGGACCTGCTGCTGGCGCGCATGCGTGAGCCACACGCGGATCACGATCAGGTGCAACGCCTGCTGGACGCAACGCCGCAAGACACTCCGCTGCGTTGCACGCATTTCAGCCTGTTCGGCGTCGATGTCCTGGAGGCCCTGGTGATCCATCCCCATGCCGATTCGCTGGCGGTGTTCCTCTATCTGCCCGGCGAGCCGCAAGCGCTGCTCCGCTACCCGACGCTGGTCGCGTGCCAGCAGGCCTTGCTGCGCCAGCTGTGCCAGCCGGCGTTCCGCCAGCGCTTCTTCGGGTACATCCAGCAGGATCGCGTCGAACACTTCGCCAGCGTGCTGCAGCGCAACCTGACGGGGCAAACCCTGCCCGCCGAGCGCTCCACCCTGTGGAAGGCACCGGCGGAAACGGACCTGCACTGGGTCGAAACCAGCATCGACAGCGAACTGTTCGCCTGGCTGCAGGATCGTCATCACCGCCGCCTGCTCAATGAGGCCCGGCACCTGGCCGTGCCCAGCGCCGAGGTCGACGAGGCGGCACGCCAGCGCCGCCTGCATTACTGGGAGTCGCTGGGCCTGGACCTGCTCGGGGTGGCCGCGTTCTTCGTGCCGGCGGCGGGCAGCCTGATGATGCTGGTGTTCGCCGCACAGATCCTTGGCGACGTCTACGAAGGCGTCGAGGCCTGGGAGCAAGGCGATATCGACGCCGCCCTCGACCACGCCAAGGCCGTGGCGCTGGGCCTGGCCACCGCTGTGGCCACGGGCGTGGCCTTGCACTACGCCGGCAAGTTCACCCGCAACCTGATCGAGGTGATCCGCCCGGACGGCACGCCGCGCCTGTGGAATGGCGACCTGCAACCCTACCGCGTCGAACCGCCCGCCGACGCCCGGGTCAACGCTCTCGGCCTATTGGCGTCGGGCGAGCAGCGTCATGTCTGCCTCGACGACGGGCATTTCGCGGTGCGTCCCCACGCCGACGGCCAGCGCTGGTGCATCCAGCACCCGCAGGACCCTGAGGCATTCCAGCCCGTCCTCGAACACAACGGCGAAGGCGCCTGGCACATGGCACATGAACATCCGCTGCAATGGCCGCGACAGACCCTGCTGCGCCGCCTCGGCGCAAAGGTGGCGGACTACAGCGACGCGGAGCTGGAACTGGCCAGCCGTATCGAGGACATCGGCCGCGACGAACTGCTGGACGTTTATCTCAAGCATGCCCCGCTGCCGCCGCGACTGCTGCCGACCTTGCAACGCCTCCGTGCCGGGTTGCCCGCCGAGGACCCGCTGCAAGCAGCGTTCGAGGGCATCTATCGCCCGGATCGGGCCAGCCCGGACAGCGAACGCCTGGCCTTGCTCGGCCTGCCCCGGCAAGCTGGCTGGCCCGCCGACTGTCGCCTCGACCTGCGTACCGGCGATCCCTCCGGAGCGCTGCTGGCGCGTGCCGGCGATCGCTTCGCCGGCGATGCGCGGCTGATCCTCAAGACTCGCGACGGCTACCGCGCACTACTGCAAGACACGGCACAACCCGCGCAGGAGGATCTGTTCGAAGCGATACGGCAGGCGGTCCCGGAACTGCAGGACGAGCCCGTGGCCCTCAAGGACATGATCGTCGGCCAGGCGCAAAGTTATCCGGAATACACCCGTGGGCAGGTCTGGTCAGGCGAGACCGACGGCTGGCCTGACGACGGGCGCCTGCTCGGCGGCTTCGATGTGGTGCCACCGGCGCACTACCCGCCCGCACGCCCTTCCGCGGACGGACTGCTGACACGCTATCGGCGCCTGTATCCCAGCCTCAGCGACCAACAGGCACGCGCTGCGCTGCAACAGTGGCACGACGCCGGCCAGGTGGCGCATGTCGAGTTGCGCAACCTGGAGCGCCAGCTGGACTACCTGCGCACCACCCTCGGCCAGTGGGCCTCCGCGGCGCCGCTGCGCACCGTGGCGCGGGACAGCCTGATCCGCTGCTGGCAACGCAACCAGGCCACGCCGGGCGAACTGGACCTGTCGTCGATCGGCCTGGACGACCAGGACTTCGCCATGCTGCCGCACCTGGGCAACGCCTTCGCCCATGTCGACGAACTGAACCTGAGCTCCAATCCGCTGCGCAACATCCCCCGCCTGCTGCTCAGCCAGTTGCCGCCCCTGCGTGCGGTATGGGCCAGCGCCCTGGAGCTCAGGCACCTGCCGGCGGGACTCGGCGCCCAGTTGCGCCACCTGGAACTGACCGACAACGCCATCAGCTGGTCGTCTATTTCCCAGGAGGCCCTGGCCGGATACCCGCAACTGGAGCACCTCAATCTTTCCGGCAACCCGTTGCAAAGCCCGCCGGACCTCACCGCAGCGCCGAACCTGCGCGATGTCAACCTGTTCGACTGTTCCTTGCGGCGCATTCCCGAACACCTGGGCGAGCTGCCACACCTGCAGAACCTCGACCTGTCCTCCAACCTGATCAACCGCCTGCCCGAGGGGCTCGAAGCGCAACTGACACCCCCCGTGCAACGCGCCATGGGCCTGGAATACAACCCGCTGGACAACGACTCGCTGAATCGCATCGAAGCGCACTACGAGGCCACCGGCATCGACCTGCTGGTGGCCGAGGATGACTACACCACGCTGTTGCTCGACGCCGACGATGCCACCCTGGCGTGCTGGGAACGCCTCGGCCGGCTGATGCCGGTGGAGTACCGCCGCGACTTGCGCCGGGTGGCCGACGACCCTCTCTACGGTGCAGCACCAAGCACGACGCGGCGACGCTTCCGCGCGATGCTGCCGTGGCTGGAATCCAGTCCGCGAGCGCGCACCATGGTGCGTCGGCTCGATGCCGGCAGCCTGCTGCAATTCGAGCAGATCGCCGACCTGGAACGGCCCGAACCCTTCGCTACACCGCGACTCAAGAGCGAGCATTACCTGCGCGTGGCGGTGGACAGTGCGCGCTGCCTGGCCCTCGACGAGGCCCTGGTGGCGCGTTTGCCGAACCTGGGCGAGGCACAACTGCAGGCACTGCGCGCCCTGACCCTGCAACGCCTGGGCAGCGACCCGCAGTTGCGCATGCACATCGCACCGACGGCTCTGGAGCCGGTCAACCTGGCCGGCGTCGAACGGGAAGCGGCGCAGCTCCAGGGCAACTGGACCAGCGTGGTACGCCACCAGTTGCGCCTGATCGACGGCAACACCGCCGTCGGCCGCGATGCACTGCTCGCCGAAGGCAATGACGGCGAACCGGTGATCCGCTTCTGGGTCAGGCACCTGGAGCAGCGCTACCACCCCGAGTTCGAACAGTTGCGGGAGCAGGCCAACGCGCAACTGCTCGATGCCGAGAACCTGCTGAGCGAAGGCGAGTACCTGGAGGAAGCCAACCACCTGCGCCGCCAGCTCGAACGCGAGCGCGGGCGGCTGCTCGACGACCTCACCCGCGGCATCGCCGAGGGCAACCCGCTGCGCTGGTGAGTGATCGCGCCGGCGGCGCGCGGCTCAGTACTGCACGGCGGTGAAGCGTTCGCCGGCCAGCCAGTGCTCGAAGCGCTCCGCCGGCATCGGCCGGCCGATCAGGTAGCCCTGGCCGTGGTCGCACCCGGCATTGCGCAGGAACTGGTGCTGGGCATGGGTCTCGATGCCCTCGGCGGTGATCCGGTAGCCCAGGGCATGTCCCAGGTCGATGATCGCCCGGGTGATCGCCACGTCGTTCTCGCCCTGGGGCAGGTCCTTGATGAAGGCCCGGTCGATCTTCAGGTGGTTGATCGGCAGGGCCTTCAGATAGGCCAGCGACGAATAGCCGGTGCCGAAGTCATCCACCGCCGTCGCCACGCCCAAGGCCTGCAGTTGCGCAAGAACTTCGCAGGCGTGCTGCTGGCTTTCCATCAGCAGGCTTTCAGTGATTTCCACTTCCAGCAGCGCCGGCTCCAGTCCATGTCGCTGCAGCGCGGCGGTGAGGCTGGCGACATAGTCGCTGCGCTCGATCTGCAAGGCCGCGACGTTGATGGCGATCGGGCCGGGGAGCATTTCCCGGTCGCGCCACAGGCGAACCTGCTTGCACACCAGCTCCAGCACCTGCTCGCCCAGGGGAATGATCAAGCCGGTGCGCTCGGCCAGGGGAATGAAGTCTCCCGGCGAAACCAGCCCGTGCTGCGGATCGCGCCAGCGCAGCAGCGCCTCGGCGCCTTCGACGCGACCGCTGAACAGGTCGATGCGCGGCTGGTACCACAGTTCGAACTCCTGCTGCTCCAGGGCCCGGCGCAGGGCCCGCTCCAGACCCAGGCGCTGTTGCAGGCGCGCGGTCATGTCGCCGTGGTACAGGCGCCAGGCATTGCGCCCGCCCTCCTTGGCCGCGTACATCGCGGTGTCGGCGTGGCGCATCAGGCTTTCGCTGGTATCACCATGTTCGGGGCACAGGGCAATGCCGATGCTGCCGCTGACCAAGGCCGCATTGCCTTTCAGGTCGAACGGGCGCTGCAAGGCACGCAGCAGGCCATCCACCACCCGGGTGACGTAGTCCAGGTTGTCGGCGCGGGTGAGGATAAAGGCGAATTCGTCACCGCCCAGGCGGCAGACCGTGTCGTCCAGGCCGATGCCGGCGCCGAGACGCTGCGCCGCCTGCTCCAGGAGCAGGTCGCCCAAGGCGTGCCCGAGGCTGTCGTTGACCTGCTTGAAGCCATCGATATCCAGCAACAGCACGGCCATCTGCGCCCGTGGCGCCTGCAGCGCCTGTTCCAGGCGGCGCAGGAACAGCACGCGGTTGGGCAGTCCGGTGATGGCGTCGTAGTGGGCCAGGCGCTCCAGTTGCGCCTGCGAATGCTTGAGTTCGGCGTTGCGCTGGTTGATCAGGCGGTTGCTGCGGTTCAGCTGGGCGACGAAGAGGCTGAACAGGCCGGTGGTGCACAGGGCGAAGAGAAACAGCGGCGAGCCGAACAGGCTCAGCGACGACCAGCCCCCGCGCGGCATCGCCGCCAGTTGCCAGGTGCCACCGGGCACATCGACGTTGAGGGTCACGGCGGAATCCTCGAACAGCGCCGCTTCGCCCCAGATCATCGCCCCTGCAGCACCCTCGCCGTCCGCGCCGCGCAAGGCCAGGCGGAAGGTGGAATCCTCGGCGACCCCGGCAGCGCGCAGCAGGCTGTCGATATCCGCCACCACCGAGACGTTGCCCCAATACAGGCGCACGCCCTTGTGCCCCTTGAGGAACACCGGCCGCCGGTAGACCAGGGCACTGCCGCCCTGGTACAGCTGCACCGGACCGGCCAGCACCGCTTCCTGGCTGTCGCGGGCGCGACGCACCAGCGGGTACTGCGACGGCAGCACGCGATAGTCGAGACCGAGCACGCTCTGGTTGCGCTGCAGCGGATAGACATCGGCGATCACGTCGTTGGGTGCCAGGGAGATATGGCGGATATAGGACACCGATTCCATGGCCTGGCGCGCC
Source organism: Pseudomonas ulcerans (assembly GCF_036324125.1). Classification (NCBI taxonomy): domain Bacteria; kingdom Pseudomonadati; phylum Pseudomonadota; class Gammaproteobacteria; order Pseudomonadales; family Pseudomonadaceae; genus Pseudomonas; species Pseudomonas ulcerans. The sequence continues at coordinate 103,869 of NZ_JAZDQN010000012.1, forward strand.
ATGTCATGGAAATGTGCCGTGGAGATGTCACCATCGGCACTGAGCAACTGCGCTATTCCTTCGGTCTCGCCAAAGGCCGAGCGCATCTGCGCCTCCAATCCGGCACGAATGCCCGACAGGCGCATGCTCGCGGTGGCGATCAACTCGCTTTCCTGACGCTGCACATCGAGGCGGCCGAGGGCAACGGACAAACCGATGCCGATCACGGCGAAACCGATGGGCAGCAGACGATAAGCGGTGGAGCGCACGCGGGTGGGTAGGTGGCGAGGGGGGTGTTGCAGGGCAAGGGTTCTTGTCGTCATACGCCGGCTGCTTGCGTCCGTTTCCAAGGTTATCGGCGATGGCAAAACAATATTGAGGCATGCTGGCTTTTTTTTGTCGGCCGGCGTTATGCTCGACTGAAACGTTTCACCATTCAAAGAAAAAGAGGTGTCGTGCCATGGATCGTTTGCTGGATTCGCTGTTTCCCACTGCCGAAGAGATTCCCGAGGCGTATCGCCTGGGTGCGCCGCTGGAGCAGCGCGACTACCTGGTGAATGGCGAGCTGCGCCATTGGGCAGGCCCGCTGGCCACGGTGCGCAGTCCGGTGTGGCTGAAGCAGGCGGACGGCAGCGAGCAGCAGGTGGTGCTGGGCAGCGCGCCACTGCTGGACGCCGACACCGCCCTCACCGCCCTGGACGCCGCCGTGCATGTCTACGACAAGGGCCGCGGGGCCTGGCCGACCATGCGCGTGGCAGAGCGTATCCGCCATGTCGAGGGCTTCCTCGGCCGCATGCGCCAGCAGCGCGAGGCCGTGGTCAAGCTGCTGATGTGGGAAATCGGCAAGAACCTCAAGGACGCCGAGAAGGAATTCGACCGCACCTGCGACTACATCGTCGACACCATCGGCGCGCTCAAGGAGCTGGATCGCCGCTCCAGCCGCTTCGAGCTGGAACAGGACACCCTCGGCCAGATCCGTCGCGCACCGCTGGGCGTGGCGCTGTGCATGGGGCCCTACAACTACCCGCTGAACGAAACCTTCACCACCCTGATCCCGGCGCTGATCATGGGCAACACCGTGGTGTTCAAGCCGGCCAAGTTCGGCGTGCTGCTGATCCGTCCGCTGCTGGAAGCCTTCCGCGACAGCTTCCCGGCCGGGGTGATCAACGTCATCTACGGCCGCGGCCGCGAGACCGTCAGTGCGCTGATGGCCAGCGGCAAGGTCGATGTGTTCGCCTTCATCGGCACCAACAAGGCCGCCAGCGACCTGAAGAAGCTGCACCCGCGCCCGCACCGCCTGCGTGCCGCCCTCGGCCTCGACGCGAAGAACCCTGGCATCGTGCTGCCCGAGGTGGATCTGGACAACGCGGTCAACGAAGCGATCACCGGCGCCCTGTCGTTCAACGGCCAGCGCTGCACCGCCCTGAAGATCCTCTTCGTCCACGAGCAGGTGGTGGATGCTTTCCTGGAGAAATTCCAGGCAAAGCTGGCCGCCCTCAAGCCGGGCATGCCCTGGACCCCGGGCGTCGGCCTGACGCCGCTACCGGAGCCGGGCAAGATCGACTACCTCAACGGCCTGGTGGACGACGCCCTCGGCCATGGCGCCAAGGTGCTCAACCCCGGTGGCGGGCAGAGCCGCGGTTCGTTCTTCTACCCTGCCCTGCTCTACCCGGTGAACCCGGCGATGCGCGTCTACCACGAGGAGCAGTTCGGCCCGCTGGTGCCGGTTGTGCCGTACCGCGACCTGCAGACGGTGATCGACTACGTGCTGGACTCCGACTTCGGCCAGCAGCTCAGCCTGTTCGGTACCAACTCCAGGGACATCGGCCTGCTGGTGGACACCTTCGCCAACCAGGTCGGGCGCATCAATATCAACGCGCAATGCCAGCGCGGTCCCGACACCTTCCCCTTCAATGGCCGCAAGAACTCCGCCGAAGGCACCCTGTCGGTGCATGACGCGCTGCGCACCTTCTCCATCCGCACCCTGGTGGCGACCCGTTTCCAGGAAGCGAACAAGGAACTGATCAGCGACATCATCCGCAACCGCGAGTCGAGCTTCCTGACCACCGACTACATCTTCTGAGGTGCCGTTCGGGCCCTGTCGATGCCCGCCTGTCCAGCGAATGCGCAATTCGGTTTGCGCATTCGCCATTCCTGTACAAATATACAGGTCTACACCCGACGCGTCGGCGCCGGGTTTGTCCGTTGCTTGGTTACAGGAGGAACACGCAAATGGCAGCAAAACCCATCCCCGAAGGTGCGCACAGCATCACCCCCTACCTGGGCATCAAGGACGCCCACAAGGCCATCGATTTCTACAAGGCGGCGTTTGGCGCGGTCGAGATGTTCCGTCTCGAAGGCCCTGACGGGCGCATCGGCCATGCCGAACTGAAGATCGGCGACTCCTCGATCATGCTCGCCGAGCCCTGCGACCAGGCGGCGCTGGTGGCCAGCCAGTCGCAGCCCGGCGTATCCGTGGGCCTGCACCTGTACGTCGAAGACGTCGATGCCCGGCATGCCCAGGCGCTCAAGGCCGGCGCCACCGAGGTCAGCGCCGTGCAGGACCAGTTCTACGGCGACCGCAGCGGCTCGGTGAAGGATCCGTTCGGCAACCTGTGGTTCATCTCCACGCACAAGGAAGACCTGTCGGTGGAAGAGATCCGCGCACGGGCGGCGAAGCTGTTCGGCGGTTGATTTTCGGCTCGGTTCACGAGCAAGCTCGCGCTTTTCCGTGGGAGCGAGCTTGCTCGCGAATGGCTGCACGGCGGCCACTAACAAGGACATCCATGCGAATCATCGAAAAAAGCGCCGCCCTGGTGCGCAGCCTCACCCCGGCCGAAGACGACCTGCTGCGCGGCTTCAACCGCGGCACCCTGGAAGGCCCGCGACTGCTGCAGGCCAACCAGTTGCTGATGAAGGTCCGCGCCGCCGGTCACTGGCTGGCCTGCGACTGCCAGGCGAAAGCCATGCCGGTGCTCAACGTCACCCTCAACAGCCACACCGGCACCCTGTTCCTGAAGAACAACCCCGGCACCGCCGAGCACGCCGCCGATTGCCCGTTCATCAAGGACGAGCGCGACGCCGGCGAGCAGGACAGCCAGGACACCCCGCCCGCCGCCTGGCTCGCCCCGGACGCCCCGCTGCGCCTGATCGGCGATTTCCGCCGCGCCAGCGAGGACGCCGTCGCAGGCAATGGCAGCGGCGACAAGCGCGAACAGCACCGCCTGCTCTCGCTGCTGCTGACCTGGATCGAGGCCAGCGGCCTCAACGTCTATGCCACGCACCTGAAGAAGGACCTGACCGGACAGTTCGCCGAACTGCGCGGCGTTGCCGGACGCTACCCGCTGATCGAGCGGGTGCCGGCCAGCAACTACCTGGAAACCCGCCTGGACATGAAGCACATGATGATGCTCAAGGCGCGCCTGCGGGAATCCACGGTGTTCGGCAAACACCGCCGCCATGGCCTGCTGCTGGACTGCGTCAGCCAGATCAAGGCGCGAAAGGTCTACAACGAACGCAGCGAGGACGGCTTCGACTTCCAGGGCCACCACCTGCTCTGGGGCGGCAGCCGCACCCCGGGCCCGCTGCTGGCCCTGGCCATCTACTCGCCCACCAGTGCCGGCAGCCATTTCTATGAGCTGATCCATGTCGCCAGCGTGCCGGTGCTGTCCCGCGGTCACCTGTTCCCGGTGTACCGCGACGAGGAGCGCGAGCCGCTGAAGATGCTGGTGTCGCTGATCGACTGGATGGCCAGCAAGGGCGTGCGAGTGACCATGCGCCGCCCGGTGATCGGCGGCCAGGTGATGGACGAACTGGTACTCAGCTCGGACCAGGACCGGGTGCTCTCGGTGTCGCTGACCGAACAGCCGCTGGGACCGGAACCGGAAGTGGAGAACTTCCGCCGCTATGCCGACTTCAAGAGCCTGGACACCTTCCGCAAGTACGTGGCGGGCTTCTTCATGCGCGAGCGGGAATAGGCATATAGCGAAGCGCCATTGGTCGCCAGAGGCATCACCCTGATCGCACCTTGCCCTGGCGGGGGCGACCCAACCTAGTGTGGTGTTTTGCAAATACGACCAATAATCCGCGAGTGATTTTTGCGCTCAGGCAAGGCGGCGCGACGAGTCGTAGCCTAGCTACGGCGAGGAGCGACAACGCAGCATGAGCGCAAAAAGCGCCGCGAATTATGGTCGTATTTGCGAAACACCACACTCGGTACCCCTCGCGAAAAAGGAGTTCGATCATGAAGCGTACAGCACTCGCCGCCCTGCTCTTCAGCGCCCTGCTGGGTGGCCATGCACTGGCCGATACCGGGCCGACCAATCCCAATCCTGATCCGACCAGCCCCGGCACGCCGGGCATGGGCTCGGGCGTGCCGCCGGAGATCCCGGCACCGGGTAGCACCGATCCGCGGATGCAGGGCAGCGACCCAGGGCGCCAGGGTGGCGCGACTACAGACGGTACAGACCGCAGCAAACGGCCAGAGACGCTGATGAATGGCACTGGATCGGAGCCCGGGACCGGGCGTAGCGGAACCGGTAGCGGTGGTTCGGGTGTGGGTGGATCAGGTACCGGGGGATCGGGCACGGGCTCAAGTCCCGGCGCAGGCACCGGCATGGGCGGTGAAGGTGGCAGCATGGGTGGTTCCGGCACGGGTAGTTCTGGCACGGGTACCGGTAGCGGATCGGGTGGTGGCCAGTAGAAAAAAACATGACTCGTTGACTTTCTGGGACTTGTAGGAGCGGGTTCACCCGCGGTTGCGATAGTGAATTCACCACCGTAATCGCGGGTGAACCCGCTCCCACAAGGTGCAACCCTCCCGGCGTGCAGCTAGCGCATGCTCGGCCACCCCTGAAACGCCGGCACCACCGCCACACACCCCGGCAACTGCCGGCAGGCCTTGACGCTCAGCGGCTCTGCCGGCACCGAAACCAGCACCGTCAGCACCACCGACACGAGGATCAACAAGGGAATGCAATAGGCAAGAAGGCTTTTTGTTTTCATTGTCGGCTTTCTCCTGATGCGGGTTGAATGGTGGACTCCAGTGGGCTCAGCGCTCGTCCACGGTCACGAACTCGCGCCGCTCGGCCATGCTCGCGGGCACCTGCTCTTCGTCGGTGAAAAACTGCTCGTACCACTCGCGCAGCTGGTACACCGGCCCGTCGTTCTCGGCCAGCACCGGCTTGTCGATGCGGATCTTGTGCTTCCAGATGTCCACGTCCTGGTAGAACGAGTCGCGGTTGCCATGGACATAGGCCTTGGCAACCTCGCGGTTCTGCTCCTCGCTCCACTCCGGCACGCGCTTGACCATGCAGCCGAAACGCAGCTCGAAGCTGTTCGGCCCCACCGGCACGTGGCTGTTGAGCAGGATGGCGTGGATGCGCACATCACCGAACATCGAGCTGAGGTGGGTGAAGTGGGTCGCCGGACCGTAGTAGGCGGACTCTGCGATCAGGTCACCGCCCAGGCGCTCCGAGTCGCCGTGGAAGATCTGGTGGCCGATATGGCCTTCGAAGATGTTCGAGAAGAACTTGGTCGGGGTGCCGTGCACCGGGCCGAAGTGCTGGGCATCCACCAGGTTGTCGACCAGCTCCCGCGGGTTGGTCTCGATCAGCATGGTGTCGATGTTCCACTCGTGGATCCACTCGTCGCTGTCCATCACGTCGAGGTGCGGGATGACCACGCCGTCCTTCGGTGGCTGGCCCTCGGGGTTGTTCCAGATGAACAGCAGGTTGTTTTCCTCGCAGGTCAGCCAGGCACGGGTCTTGGCTTTCGGCGGGATGCGCTTGCAGTAGGGAATTTCAACGCACTTGCCAGCAGTGTCGTATTTCCAGTGGTGGAACGGGCAGACCACGCGGTCGTTCTCGATGGTGCCCTGGGACAGGTCGGCGCCCATGTGCGGGCAGTAGGCGTCGAGGATGCTGATGGCGCCTGCGCTGTTGGCAAAGGCCACCAGGCGGGTGCCAAAGATGTTCAGGGTGTGCAGCTTGCCGTCACGGTAGTCGGCCGCATCACCCAGGCAGTGCCAGCCGCGGGCATAGCGGTGGGTGCGCTGGGCGCTGTCGAGGGAGATTTCTGCGAGCTTGGTCATTTTCTTGTTGTTCCTCGGCTAGTCCCCAGGAAAAAGGGGGGAATTCATGGAGGGCATGATTGGGCAGGAAGCGCACGGTCTTCATCCTTCATTTGGACTAGACCGGCGCTTTGCGCCGCTACTGGCCGAAGCGACGCGCCGCCTCGGGGCCGAAGTCCTTCGGACTGAAGCCGGGCTTGTTCAACTGGTAGCCGTTGCGCTGTTCGTTGATCAGGTTGAACGCCAGGTAGCTGCCGGCATTGAGGTCGTGATACAGCCCTACCCCGGCCTGCTGGCCCTGGCTTTCATAGGCGTAGAAATAGTTGACCATCGAGGTGCGCCACAGCTCGCCACGGTTGTCGTAGTTGTCGGCGAGCATGGGGAACCAGGTGTCCTCGTCGATGTAGAGCTTGCGCTTGCCGTACAGGTGGCGGTAACCGGGCTTGAGCGTGCCCTCCAGCTCCCAGACCCGGTGCTTCTCGTAGCGCATGGCATCCGGGTTGATATGCCCCGGGGTCAGCAGGTCGGCGTACTTGAGGTTCGGCGAATGCAGGCGGTAGGCGTTGTAGGGGATGTACATCTCGCGCTTGCCGACGATCTTCCAGTCGTAGCGCTGGCCCGAGCCGTTGAACAGGCGCACCTCGTCGACGGTGATGGAGCCGCCGCTACCCGGGAACGACATGTCGAAGCCATAACCCGGCGACTGCCGCACGCGACGGGTGCCCGGGTCGTAGCGCCAGGCCTGACGCGGTTCGGTCTTGTCGTTCCAGAACTCGGTGCCGGTGTTGATCTCGCCCTTGTCGCGCTGCGGCAGCAGGGTTTCGTTGAGGTAGAAGGACGAGTTGCCGGTGGTGTCGCCGATCTTGCCCGGCTCCAGCGCCGGCGCCAGGTTGCGCGAGTGCACCCGGCCCCAGTTGATGTTGCCGTCCTTGAGCACGTAGGCGTTGTCGGAGATGTATTCCTCGGTCCACGCCCGCAGGGTGAAGGTCGAGGCGTTCTTCAGCAGTTCCAGGCCGCTGCGCGGTACCGGGAACGGCGTGCCGCCGGTCTTGCCGACCACCCCCTCGCCGTCGTCCACCAGCTTGGCGATGGCGGCGTTTTCCCGGGTCGCCTGGCATACCGCGTCGTTGTAGCGGAAGTCCCGGTGGCTGGGGTAGATCGGCATCTTGAAGGTGCCGGGGTAGAGCTTGAACAGGGCTTTCTGGCCGTCGGACAGCTGGTCGGCGTACTGCGCCAGGTTGCTCGCGGTGATCACGAACAGCGGTTTCTCGTCCGGGTATGGATCGACCGGGTGGTTGCCGGTGCCCTTGAAATCCACCTGGGGCGGCACGCCCAGCCACTTGCCCGAATACGGGGGAATGCTGCCGTCTGCATTGCCGCTCTTGTCCGCGCCGAGGCAGGTCAGTTCGCTGCCCAGGCGTGCCACGTCTTCAGGGGCGGCCTGGGCCGGGACGACGAAGACGCTGCCCAGGGTTGCCGCCAGGGTGGCGCGGCGCGTCCACGCGGTCAGGCAACGGGGGGCGAGGATACTGCCGGTCATTGTTGTTCTCCTTGGATTACCGATAGCGGGAGCCCAGTATCGGCAGGGGCTCGGAGCGCCAGCATCGTCCGTGCGGACTAACGCATTTTTACCGGCCGCCACACCCGCCCCAGGGTGTGGCGGCGTCCCCTCAGACGGCGCTCGCCGGCAGCGGCAGGCTGCCCGCCTGGCCGAGGGCGACCACGCTGTTGAGCATGATCCGCACCAACTCGGTCTGCCGGCGCACGCCGGTCTTGGAGAAGATCGAACGCAGGTGCGCCCGCGCCGTGTTGCGACGGATATTCAGCAGTTCCGAGGCTTCCTCCAGCGACAGGCCGTTGGCCAGTTCCAGGGCCAGCGCGGTTTCCGCCGGGGTCAGGTGGTAGAGCTGGGAAGTCACCACGTTGCTGACCAGCGACTTGCCCACCGCATCGCGCACGTAGACCATCACCGTCGGCTTGCCCTTGCCGTCCAGCAGCTCCAGGGACGGGATCAGTTCCACCACCACGCCCAGGTTGACCTGCCCGGACGGCCGCGACACCGACATGGCCTCGGCCCCCACGCTGTCGCCTTCGCCCTGCCGCGCCCGGGTGAAGGCGTTGCGCACCAGGCGGCTGAGCTCGCGGTTGTCGCTGGGATAGGTGGCTTCGAGGCGCCCGCCCACCAGCTTGAGGCCGTCGTTGCTGTCGAGGATTTCCCGCGCCACCGGATTGAGCTGCAGCACGCTGCCGCTCTCGTCGAGGACGATGGTGGCCACTGCCAGGCGGCTGATGGTCTGGCTGTACAGGCTGCCCAGGGACTCGCTGCGGTCCAGCAGCGAATGCATGTGCAGGGCCCGGCGCAGATGCGGCATGAGCATCGCGCACATGGCGCGCTCAGCCTCGGCGAAACGCGCCTGCTCGCGCTGGCGGTTGATGCGCAGGCGCAGCACGCCGCCGTCGGGCATGCTGATATCGACCCCAAGCATCTGGTGGCAGCCATAGGGCTCGCAATACAGCAGGTAGAACGACGACCCCAGCCACTCGGCCTCGCTCATCAGGTCGTCGATGGTGAACACCTGGTCGGTGGGCAGTCTGTCGAACAGCGTCGACTTGGCGTAGTAGGCGTAATGGTTGACCCCGCCCTCGCCCAGCTCGATATCGCCGGCGACCATCATCGGCGAGAGAAACGGCTCGTCGGCGACCCGCAGGATCAGGGTGACGAAATTGGCCTGGAACAACGCCCGCAGTTGCTGCAGGGCCTCGGTCATGCGCCGGGTGTCCAGCGCGGCCTCGTAGATGGTGCCAATCAGGTGCTCGTAGTCGGCCAGCGCCAGCCCCATCTCTTCCAGGACCCGGGCGTTGGGCATCGTCGTGTGCATGGTCAGTCCCCCACGGGCCCGGCCTCCCGGAGCCCGCATCATTGTTTTTATCGTGGTGACGTGCGCGGGCGTTGCAGGCAAGGCAAGCGCCCCGCGGTGTGATAGCAGGCTTCAGCGAGCGGCGGCAAGGGCGCCGCTGTCGTTGCCCTGGTAGACGCCGCGTTCGCCGGCGACCAGCAGGTGCCGGGCACCGAGCACCACGGCGGAGGTCAGGGTGCCGAGGCCGAAGCGCTGCGAACGGTCCTGCACCGCGCCAGCGGCATCGAGGCGGATCAGGCGGCTGCCGGCGCCCACCAAAACCAGGCCCTGGTTGCCCGGCAGCAGCGCATGACCGTAGATCGGCTGGTTGCTGCCGACATCGACGCGCTGCCAGCTGTCGCCGAAGTCGCGGGTGATGAACACATGGCCGCGCATGCCGTAGGCCAGCCAGCGCTCGGCGGACAGGCGCACGACGCCGAACAGCGAGCCGTTGTAGAAGGCGTCGAGGCTTTGCCAGTGCTGGCCACCATCGGCGGAGCGCAGCACCAGGCCCTGTTCGCCCACCAACATCTGGCGGCCATCGCTGCCACCGTCGAGACCGTTGAAATGAGCGCCGTCGCCGGGCATTTCCCGGGCCGTCCAGTGTTCGCCGGCATCGCTGGACTCCAGGTACTTGCCGTAGCTGCCATAGGCCACCACATGCCGGCCGTCGCTGCTCCACACCCCCAGAAGTGGTTCGCCGAGCTCGGCGTCGTAGCGGATTTCCTGCCAGTTCAGGCCCCCGTCGGTGGAGCGCAGGATCCAGCCGTCGTGCCCCACCGCCACCAGCAGGCCGGGGCCGAGGGCGGCGACGGCGGTCAAGGTCGCCGCGCGCCCGCCGGCGACCTGGCTGGCCTGCCAGGTCAGGCCACCGTCCTCGCTGCGCAGGATCGTGCCGCGCTCGCCAACGCCCAGCAGTTGCGGACCATCGGCCAGCAAAGCGTTGACCTGGACCCGATCGGCGTTGATCCCGGTAGAAGCCGGTGCCGGCGGTTGGCGGGGAGCGAAGGCGAAGGCCACGGCGGCGATGACGATGGCGCTCATGAGGTAGCCAATCAGATTGCGCATGACGGGCTCCCGGACGAGAGATGCGGGCACGGTGCAGGCTTCATCGGGTGATCCTCTTGTTCTTGGTTGTCGGAGGATCATCCGACCGGGTGGTCATGCAGGGCATCGTCCAAATGGGGTAGCCAGGGTGCAAGGACCGGCCTTGTCATCCATCTCGGTCAAGGACAGCGAGGACCTTGTGGGAGCGGGTTTACCCGCGATTGCTATGGTGAGCTCACTGCAGTCATCGCGGGTAAACCCGCTCCCACAAGGTACGCGTTTCACTCGACCGAGATGTGTAGATACCCGTGCCTATCTCTGGCAAGCGAGAATCAAGGCAGTTCGAACAACCCCGCCGCCCCCATCCCGCCCCCAATGCACATCGCCACCACCACGAAGCGCACCCCGCGCCGCCGTCCTTCCAGCAACGCATGCCCGACCATCCGCGCCCCGGACATGCCGAACGGATGGCCGATGGCGATGGCGCCACCGTTGACGTTCAAGCGCTCCGGGGCAATCTCCAGCGCATCACGGCAATGCAGGACCTGGCAGGCGAACGCTTCGTTGATCTCCCACAGGCCGATATCGCTGACCCGCAGGCCATGCCGCGCGAGCAGCTTGGGCACCGCCACCACCGGGCCGATGCCCATCTCCTCAGGTGCGCAACCACCCACGGCAATGCCCCGATAGATCCCCAGTGGCGTCAGTCCGCGGCGCCGGGCTTCCTCCCGGCTCATCAGCAGGCAGGCCGCCGCGCCATCGGAAAACTGCGAGGCATTGCCGGCGGTGATGAACTCGCCCTGCTCCACCCACTTGCCATCCTTCCACACCGGCTTGAGCGCTGCCAGGTCCTCCAGGCGGGTGTTGGGGCGGTTGCACTCGTCGCGTTCCACCCGCACCCGCTCATGGCCTGCGGGCTGGCCGTCCTTGTCGAAGAGCAGGCGCTCGACCTCGATCGGCACGATCTCGTCGTCGAACAACCCGGCACGCTGTGCCGCCGCCGTGCGCTGCTGGCTTTGCAGGCTGTACTCGTCCTGGGCGGCGCGGCTGATGCCATAACGACGCGAGACGATCTCGGCCGTCTCCAGCATCGGGATATAGGCCGCCGGCATCACCTCCAGCACCGCCCGGGACTGGGCGCGGTAGCTGTTCTTGTGCTTGGTCTGGGTCAGCGACAGCGATTCCACGCCGCCGCCGATGGCAATGCGCATCTCGCCGGCGAGGATGTTCTTCGCCGCCACGCCGATGCTCATCAGGCCCGAGGCGCACATGCGATCCACGGCCATGCCCGGCACGCTGTCCGGCAGGCCGCCGGTATAGGCACAGAGCCGGCCGATGTTGTAGGCCTGGGTGCCCTGCTGCACCGCGGCGCCCATGATCACGTCCTCGACCGCGCCGGCCTCGATCCCGGCCCGCTCCACCACGGCCCGCACCACATGGCCGCCGAGCACCGGGGCCTCGGTATCGTTGAAGGACCCGCGGAAGGACTTGGCCAGCGCGGTACGCGCCGTCGAGACGATTACGACTTCATTCATGGCAATTCACTCAAAGGGGATTGAAGGTGTAGCGGCTGATGGTGTCGATCACGCAGCCCGGGCGGCTTTCGCCCTCGATCTCGACGCTGACGCGAACCACGGCCTGCACCGCCGCGCCGACCTCCTCGACGCGCAGGATCACGCCGTGCCCGCGCACCCGCGAGCCGACCCGCACCGGCGCGGGGAAGCGCACCCGGTCCGAGCCGTAGTTGACGCCCATGGCCATGTTTTCCAGGGCCATCAATTGCGGCAGGAACAGGTTGGCCAGGGACTGGGTCAGGTAGCCGTGGGCGATGCACACGCCGAACGGGCCGCTGGCGGCACGCTCGGGGTCGACATGAATCCACTGGTGATCGCCGGTGGCTTCGGCGAACAGGTCGATGCGTTCCTGGCTTACCGGCAGCCAGTCGGTGTGGCCGAGGTCCAGCCCCTCGGCGTCGAGCAGGGCCCGGGCGCTGCTGAAGACATGGGTCATGACGCGTCCTCAGGCCTGTTGCGAACTGACGGAGAGCACTTCGCCAACCATGTACGAGGCATAGTCGCTGGCGAGGAACATCATCACATTGGCCACCTCCCAGACTTCCGCCGCCCGGCCGAAGGCTTCGCGGCCGGCCAGGCTGGCCAGCAGTTCTTCGCTGGAGGCTTTCTTGAGGAAGTCATGCAGGGCGATGGAGGGCGACACCGCATTGATGCGCACGCCGTGCTCGGCGGCTTCGAGTGCGCTGCAGCGGGTCAGCGCCATCACCCCGGCCTTGGCCGCGGCGTAGTGGGCCTGTTCCTTCTGCGCCCGCCAGCCGAGCACCGAGGCGTTGTTGACGATGGCACCGGCACCGCGCCGCTGCATGTGCGGGAGCATGGCGCGGGTCATGCGGAAAGTGCCGGTCAGAGTCACGTCGAGGACCCGCGACCATTCCTCGTCGCTCATCTCCACCACGGCCTTCTGCCCGCCAAGGCCGGCGTTGTTGATCAGCACATCGACACCGTCCAGGCGCTGTTCGGCGGCCGCGACCAGCACCTGGACCTCCTCTTCGACGCTGACATTGCACAACTGCCCATAGACGGCATCGAGGCCGGTTTCCGCCTTCAGGCGCTCGACCGCCTCTTCCAGGCGGCGCGGGTGGATGTCGGAGATCATCAGCGCCCGGCAACCTTCCTCGGCACTACGCCGGGCCGCCGAGTAGCCGATGCCGGCACCGGCTGCAGCCGTGATCAGGACCGACTTGCCGGCCAGCAACTGGTGACCGGGTACATAGGGGGGTGCTTGTCTCACTGCGAATGCCTCCTGGGGAAATAACCCGCTCAGGTATACGGCGGGCGGGCCGGAGGTACATCGTCAAAACGGGGTATGGCGCGGTTCGCGCCCATGAAGACAGGCAGAAATCTTTTGAAGAAAAAAACCTGAAGCGTGGTCTAACCTCCATCGGCCCGCATCTGATCGTTCAAAAGGAGGTGAATCCCCATGCCCGCGGCTATCGCGCCTCGTCCGCAGCCCCTGCAGATCGATTTCACCCGCGACACCCTGTTCGGCGTCTCGACCCAGAGCGCCGAGTGCCAGGTGCAACTGGAAGCCTTGAACATCAATGGCAAGCCCGGCATCCAGTTGCAGGTCACCCCGCCCCTTCCGCCGCGGCTGGAGCATGCGCATACGCTGGTGTTCACCTGGCGCGGACACACCTGCCGGGGCATCGTGCAATCGTCCCGGCAGTGTCATGACGGCAGCCTGCAGCTGCGCCTGGAACTTCAGTAAGGGTCTAGCGACCGGTCATCAAGTGCGGCATGGGATGCTGACGTTCGCGCTGCTGGCGTACCCTGGCGACCAGCTCGGCGAGCGCCCGGCAATCCGGCAACGCGCCGAGATGGATATCGCTCACGGTCATCGCGGCGCGATGGCTGTCGGCGGGGAAATGCAGGGTCAGCGACAGGCCGTCGCTGCAGCTCACCTGGCAATGGTCAGGCAGGAACGCACCCTCGATCAGTTGTCGCAGTTCAAGATCGCACACTCCATTCATTGGCATGATTCAACCCTCCGGATGACAAGGATGGCCGTCCAAGTCAGAACCTGCCCGGCGCCGGAATCCAATGGATAAATGCTATGTGCCAGCGCTTTCACCATTGAACCCGGACATGACCGCATGCCGTCGGAACCTGTACGTCCTGAGATAGGGAGATCGTCGTGACGGGCGGGGTTCAGACGGCTATGGACGGCTTCGGACGGAAGGTCGTGGAATGCCCTCAGGCGTCGCTCTGCATCCGCCCGAACTTGCCGGCATGGAAATCATCGAACGCCTGCACGATCTCCGCCTGGCTGTTCATCACGAAGGGCCCATAGCCGACGATCGGCTCGTCCAGTGGTTCACCGCTGAGCCAGAGGAGCTTGGCATCAGTGTCGGCCTCGATCAGCACCTCGTCGCCGCCACGCTCGAACAACACCAACTGCGCCGCACCCACGGCATTCCCGCCATTGACCCGCACGCTGCCGCGCAGCACCACGAGCGCAGCGTTGCGCCCGTTGCCGCCCGGCAGGCGCACGGACTTGCCGGCATCCAGTTGCAGATCCCAGACATCCATCTCGCTGAAGGTCCGGGCCGGGCCACGCCGGCCCAGGTACTCACCGGCGATCACCCGCAAACTGCCGGCCTCGTCAGCCAGGGCCACGCGGGGAATGTCGGCATCAAGCAGGGTCTGGTAGCCCGCCGGTGCGGACTTGTCCTTGGCGGGCAGGTTGACCCAGAGCTGGACCATCTCCAGCATGCCGCCGCTTCTGGCGAACGACGGCGCATGGAATTCCTCGTGGATGATCCCGCCTGCGGCGGTCATCCATTGCACGTCTCCCGCACCGATCAGGCCGCCGGCGCCAGTGGAGTCGCGGTGTTCCAGCTCGCCCTGATAGACGATGGTCACCGTCTCGAAACCGCGATGGGGATGCTGGCCGACACCGCGTCGGGCGCTGGTGGGCTCGAAATGCTGGGGCCCGGCATAGTCCAGCAGCAGGAACGGGCTGATATGCCGGGCCAGGTCGTCGTAGGTGAACAGGCTGCGCACCGGAAAGCCGTCACCGACCCAATGGGCCGGCGGCGCCTTGTAGATGCCTTGAATCTTCTTCATGAGAAACCTCCTCGTTGCATGGGAAGCACGATACCCATGCAGCGAAAAAGGCGGTAGAGGGCGAAAAACGCCTTCACTGTTCCACTGATGGAACGATCACGCCGACTTGAACTGCGCTTCGGCCTCCGGCAGCAACCAGGCCTCGATCTGTTGCGCGCTGGCCGCCGGATCTTCCTGCATGAAACAGTGCCCGCCGGCCACCCTGCGCGGCTCGACCTGCGGATTGATCCGGCCCCAGCGCTCCAGCGACAGCGGCACGAAGGGATAGGTCTGCTCGCCGTGCAGCAGCAGGGTCGGCGTCTGCACCCGAGACAGCGAGGCCCACATGCGTTGCGGGAAGGAGCTGAAGATTTCCACCTCGCGACTCGGCCGGCATTTCAGCACCACGCCTTCGCCGCACTCGCCGATGGCGTGGTCGACATAGGCTTGCAGCGCCGCCTCGCTCCAGCCCTTGAAGATCCCGCGACCGTGCAGCGAATCGTGGGCGGCCTGGCGGTCCGGCCAGTAGCTGCGCCGGGTCGCCGCCTTGCGCGCAAGGCCATGGCGACGGTGCATGCCGAACCAGCTGGCGACGCCCATGACGCCGATCATCGAACGGCTGAATACCACCGGATCGAGCAGCACCGCGCGCTGGAACAGCTGCGGCGCGCGGTCGAGCATCAGGCCGGTGAGTACCCCGCCGAAGCTGTGGCCGACGGCAAAACACGGGACCTCGCCGTATTCCCCACGGCCCTCGTTGAACGCCTCAAGGGCCAGTTCGGCGCTGCGGTTCCAGCCGACGAAGCGGCCACCGTGGTCACTCTCGCCATGGCCCTGGACATCGCTCAGCCACAGGTCGAAATGCACGGCGAGGCGTTCCAGCAGTGGCTGGTAGGCCAGGCAGCAGAAGCCGTTGCCATGCAGGAAGTGCAGCAGCGGCTTGCCGCTGGCCGGCGAACGCCAGCCGCGCAGGGTGAAGTGTTCGGCGCAGTCATGCGACCAGGGGATCAGTTCCATCGGGGCTCGCAGCGAGAATCAGGAAAAACCCGATTCTACAAACAGCAGCGGATACAGAGATAGCACCAGCAGGGCTGCCATCAGCAGGTTAAACAGCCGAAGCCAACGGGGATCCTGCAAGAAGCGCCGCAAGGCGCTGCCGAACATCACCCAGACGCACACCGCCGGCAGGTTGACCAGGCAGAACACCAGGGCGATGACGACCACGTTGACCAGGTAGCCCTGGGCGGGCGTGTAGGTGGTGATCGCCCCCACCGCCATCACCCAGGCCTTGGGGTTGACCCACTGGAACGCCGCCGCGCCGAGGAAGCTCAGGGGCTTGCGGCTTTCCGGGCTGCTCGCCGACATCGGGCCGGAGGTGGCGATCTTCCAGGCCAGGTACAGCAGGTAGGCGGCGCCGGCATAGCGCAGCACGCTGTAGGTCGCCGGGTAGACCTTGAACACCTCGCCCAGCCCGAGGCCGACCGCCAGCACCATGACCATGAAGCCGATGCTCACCCCAAGCGCGTGGGGCACGCTACGCCGCACGCCGAAGTTGACCCCCGAGGCGAGCAGCATGGTGTTGTTGGGGCCGGGGGTGATGGAGGAAACGAAAGCGAACAGCACGAAGGCTGAAAGCAGGTTCAGGGAGGTAAGCAGCATGGCAGGCATTCCTGGTGGGGCGCAGCGTTCGAGTAATGTTCAAACCCTACCGGGAAAGCCTGACTCTCAACCGGTACAGTTCTGATGAATTATTCAAGTACACCATTCTGTTGTGCTTGCCGACGTCCCACAGACCCAGCCCACATCGCCTTACAGCCTCGGGTAATCTGGACTACGATGTCGCCACCCTCTCCCACCGGATACCCTTCATGCCCCTGCAGATCCGCCCCGCCCGTGTCGAAGACGCCGGGCAAATCCTCGCCTTCATCACCGAACTGGCCGACTACGAGCGCGCCCGCCACGAAGTCGTGGCCAGCGTCGGCGATATCCAGCGCAGCCTGTTCAGCCCGGACAGCACGGCCAAGGCGCTGATCTGCGAGCGCGACGGCCAGGCCATCGGTTTCGCCGTGTACTTCTTCAGCTATTCCACCTGGCTCGGCAGCAACGGCCTGTACCTGGAAGACCTCTACGTCACGCCCGAGGCGCGTGGCACCGGCGCCGGCAAGCACTTGCTGCGCCACCTGGCACGGCTGGCCTGCGAGCACGACTGCGGCCGCTTCGAATGGAGCGTACTGGACTGGAACCAACCGGCCATCGACTTCTACAAGTCCCTCGGTGCCGAGCCCCAGGACGAGTGGGTGCGCTACCGAATGGAAGGTGAAACCCTGCGGGCGTTCGCCAACGGCTGAAACCCTCCAGAACGCAGGCTGCAACGAACGGAACACGCGGAGATCCCTCACATGGCAGTGAAAGCGACAATCCAGACCTTCACCATCCTGGCCCAGGACCCGGCCATAGAAAGCAGCCCGGGCATGCCTCTCTTCGCCCGGGTCAACCTGCCTCTGGAACACCTGGCCGACGGGCCCACCGGCTACCGGGTCAAGGTGGTCGACTTCGACGCCTCGGCCAATCGCCTGTACCGGCCGCATCGCTACGTGCAGGCGCAAGACGGCAAGGCGGTGGATCCGTTCGATCCGCCGGATGCCAGCCTGCTCGGGCAGCCGAACTTCCACTGCCAGCAGGTCTACGCGGTGGTCATGCGGACCCTGGCGCGCTTCGAACTGGCGCTGGGCCGGCGGGTGGCCTGGGGCTTCGACGGCCATCAGTTGCATGTGGTACCCCACGCCTTCGTCGAAGCCAACGCCTTCTATTCCCGGGAGGACCGCGCCCTGCTTTTCGGCTACTTCCTGGACGAAGACCAGGACTGGGTATTCACCTGCCTGTCCCACGACATCGTCGCCCACGAAACCACCCATGCCATCCTCGACGGCTTGCGCGCCGGCTTCATGCGCGCTTCCGGGCCGGACCAGGCGGCGTTCCACGAGGGCTTCGCCGATGTGGTGGCGCTGCTCTCGGTGTTCTCCCTGCGCGAAGTGGTCGAGTTTGCCCTGACCCATTACCGTGGCGTGGAGATCCATGAGCTCAACGGCGTGCGCCTGGTCGACGGGGGCTCACTGACCATCGATGCCCTGGCCGAGACCCTGCTGTTCGGCATCGGCGAGCAGTTCGGCCAGGCCATGACCGGCCTGCGTGCCAATCCATTGCGCCGCTCGGTGCAGAAGCCCCCATCCAGGGATTACCTGAGCAGCGACGCATACGAAGAACCCCACAACCGCGGCGAGATCTTCGCCGCCGCCATGCTGCGCAGCATGCTCGAACTCTGGGTCGCGCGGCGCCAGTCCCTCGGCACCTTCGGCGACAACCTGTACAGCCTCGACGCGGTGATCGACGAAGGTGCCAAGGCCGCCGACCAGTTGCTGACCATTGCCATCCGCGCCCTGGACTACTCGCCACCACTGGACCTGGAGTTCGGCGACTTCCTCGCCGCGCTGCTCACCGTCGATGCCGAGGTGGCGCCGGACGACTCGCGCTACAGCTACCGGCAGATCATCCGCGACACCTTCGCCAGCTACGGCATCGAAGTCCCCGCCGGGCGCACCGACGAGCAAGGCTGCTGGCTGACGTTCGCCGACAACGACAAGGTGCGCTACCAGAACAGCCACTTCGACTCGATGCTGCGGGACAACAGCGAAGTCTTCCGCTTTCTCTGGGAAAACCGTGACGTGCTGGACATCGACGAGCGCGCCTACACCGAGGTGATCTCGGTACGCCCGAGCCTGCGTTTCGGGCCGGACGGATTCATCCTGCGCGAGACGGTCTGCGAGTTCACCAGCCGGGTCAACCTGTTCGGTGCCGAGTTCCGTTCGGTGTTCGGCGAGCCGCGCCCGGCGTGGCTGAAGACCACCGACGAAGTGACGGTGTATGGCGCCGGCACGCTGATCTTCGACCAGTACGGACGGATCAAGTACTACATCCAGCGCCCGCTGACCGATGCGCGCTGGCAGGTGCGCCGCCTGGAATGGCTGTACGGTCCGGACAGCGCCGGCGCGGAACCGGGCTCCGCTGCCGACCTCACCCGCATCCACCGCGCCCGCGCCATGCAGGCGCCCGCCATCGACCGGGAGGTACAGCCATGAGCCCGGTCCGCCTGCACCTGTTCGCCTACCAGGTCGGTTTCGGCGACTGTTTCCTGCTGCGCTTCGTCTACCCGGACGGAGTCAACCGCCATGTGCTGATCGATTTCGGCACCGTGGGCATGCCCGAGGGGGTCAATAAGGCCGAGCAGATGCTCAGGATCGCCAACGACATCAAGGACAAGTGCGCCGGCAAGCTGCAGGTGCTGGTCGCTACCCACCGCCATGCCGACCATATCAGCGGCTTCGCGCCGACCAAGAACGGCAAGGGCCCGGGGGACATCATCCGCGCCCTGGAGCCGGACGTGATCCTGCAGCCCTGGACCGAGCAACCGGACCTGGCGGAGGACGCCACCGCGCCGCTGGCCAGCGCCCACGTACAGGCACTGGCAGGGATGAACCAGGTCGCGCTGAAGCTGACCCGGTACCTGGGCACCCGGCCCAGAAGCCTTGCCCCCGACCTGAGCCGGCGCCTGGGTTTCCTCGGCGAGAACAACATCGCCAACAAAGGCGCGGTGAACAACCTCATTGCCATGGGCCAACGCCCTGGTGCGCGGGCGGTGTATGCCCATTTCGGCACCGAGGATCCGCTGGCCGAGGCGCTGCCGGGCATCGCCACCAGGGTGCTGGGCCCGCCCACGGTTGAACAGAGCGCGGCGGTGCGCCGGCAAGCGCGCAGCGATCCGCAATACTGGCTGCGCCAGCCCGACCTGCTGTTCGGCCCCGACGCGGGTGCCGGGACCGAAGCCGCAGCATCGCCGTTTCCCGATGCTCCGCACGAGCGTGGCACCAAACTGCCGCAGAGCACCCGCTGGATCGCCAACCGGGTGCGCAAGGCCCGGGGTGACCAGTGGCTGTCCATCGTCACCGCGCTGGACAAGGCGATGAACAACACCAGCCTGATCCTGCTGTTCGAAGCCGGCGGCAAGAAACTGCTGTTTCCTGGCGATGCGCAGATCGAGAACTGGCGCTACGCCCTGGATCAGCAGGAGGTGGTCGCGTTGCTCGGCTCGGTGGACCTGTACAAGGTCGGCCATCATGGCAGCCTCAATGCCACACCGAAGTCGCTGTGGAACGGCTTCAGCAAGAAGGGGCCGGGCAAGACCGCCGGGCGCCTGACCAGCGTGCTTTCCACCCTGCCCGGCCAGTACGGCGGCAAGAACGAAGGCAGCGGCACCGAGGTGCCGCGGGTGCCGTTGCTCAACGCGCTGGACAAGGACTCCGACCTGCACGACACCCATCGGCTGGCGCCGGATGTGCTCTATGACGAAGTGATTCTCGATCTCTAGGGAGCAAACATGTTCTACCGCCTGGCTGCCGACGGCCTGGTGCTCTCGCACCTGCTGTTCATCCTCTTTGCCGTCGGCGGCGCCCTGCTGGTGCTCAGATGGCCGCGCCTGGCCTGGCTGCACCTGCCGGCAGCGGGCTGGGGCTTCCTGGTGGAGGTGATGCACTGGCCCTGTCCGTTGACCCGCTGGGAAAACCACTTTCGCCGGCTCGCCGGGGAACAGGGCTATTCCCAGGGGTTCATCGAGCATTACCTGCTGCCGGTGATCTATCCGGCGGGGCTGACACCGGGGATCCAGCTGGGGCTGGGCATCGGTGTGCTGGTGGTCAACCTGGGGTTGTATGGCTGGTTGCTGTATCGGCGATAAGACGGCTCACTCCCGCCCCGCATAGCGCTGCGCCAACACCGCACACACCATCAGCTGAATCTGGTGGAACAGCATCAGCGGCAGGATCAACGCCCCCAGCGCACTGCCGGCAAACAGCAACTGCGCCATGGGCACTCCGGTGGCCATGCTCTTCTTCGAGCCGGCGAACAGGATGGTAATGCGATCCTCGACGTTGAAGCCCAGCCAGCGCGCCAGGCTGCGGGTGCAGCACAGCACCAGCGCCAGCAATCCGCAGCACACCAGCGTCAACCCCAGCAGGCGCGACGGCGGCACCGAGCTCCACAAGCCACTGACCACCGCATCGCTGAACGCCGTGTAGACCACCAGCAGGATCGAACCCTGGTCCACCGACTTCAGCCAGCCGGCATTGCGCGCCACCCAGTCGCCGATCCAGCGCCGCGCCAGTTGCCCCGCCACGAACGGCACCAGCAGTTGCAGGACGATCGCCAGCACCGCGTCCGTTTGCGAGCCGCTGTCACCCTGCACGCCCATCAGCAGCATCACCAGCAACGGCGTCAGCACGATGCCCAGCAGGCTCGACGCCGCCGCACTGCAGATCGCCGCCGGGACATTGCCGCGGGCCAGGGAGGTGAAGGCGATCGCCGATTGCACCGTGGCCGGCAAGGCGCACAGGTAGAGCACGCCCAGGTACAGGGCATCGCCCACCAACGGCAGGATCAGCGGCTTGAGCAGCAAGCCCAGTAGCGGGAAGAGGACGAAGGTGCAGGCGAACACCAGCAGGTGCAGGCGCCAGTGCCCTGCCCCGGCGATCACTGCCGCGCGGGACAGCTTGGCGCCATGCAGGAAGAACAGCAGGGCGATGGCCCCGTGGGTCAGGCCATTGAAGAACGCCGCGCCGCTGCCGGACGCCGGCAGCCAGGTGGCAATGGCGATCACCGCGAGCAGGGCCAGGGTGAAATTGTCGAAGAGCAACCGCAGGTGTTTCATCGCGCGTTTCCGGCTTGTTGTGGGGGAATGGCGCAGACGATAAGGTGTTGAGACATTTCCGACTAACGCCAGAACACCAACAATGTCGCCGAATGGACAGAACCCGCTGCGCCTGGACGATCTTGCCAGCCTGCCCCGCCCGCTCTACGGCCAGCGCGCCAGCCTGCCGAACATCGCCCTGGACTATCGCCACCGTCATCCCTGGGGCCAGCTCTCCCACGCCCTCCACGGTGTGCTCCAGGTGCGCACCGACCATGCCCGGCTGGTGGTTCCGCCGCACCGTGCCGTGTGGATTCCGCCGCGCCTGGCGCATCAGGTCGAAAGCACGGCGGATGCCTGTATCCGCAGTCTGTACGTCGACCCGGCGCTACAGCTGTGGCCCGGCGATGCCTGTCGGGTGATCGACGTCGACCCGTTGCTGCGCGAACTGATCCGCGCGTTCGGCGACCTGCCGGTGGAGTACGAACTGGACGGCGCCGACGGACGCCTGGCCGATGTGCTGGTGGACCGCCTGCGCCAGGCGACGGAGCTCGACCTGGTGTTGCCGCACCCGCGCGATCCGCGCTTGCGGGCGTTGTGCCGCAAGGCCCGGGCCAGGCCGCATGCGCCCATCGGCCTGGGCGAAGCGGCGAGCAAGGCCGGCATCAGCGAAAAGACCTTGAGCCGGCTGTTCCTCAAGGAAACCGGGATGACCTTCCGTACCTGGCGCCAGCGCATGCGCCTGGTCAGCGCCCTGCCGGCCTTGGAGCGCGGCGAGCGGGTCACCGATGTCGCCCTGGCCTGCGGCTATGACTCGCTGTCCGCGTTTATCGCCGCCTTTCGCAAGTTGTTCGGCCTGTCGCCGGGTGAGCTGGGCCGCAGCGGCAGCGTGCCGCACCCCTGAATGAGAAGCGCTTGCTATGCTGCATCCCCTCGATAACGACACAAGGACCGAAACGTGAAAGCTGCCTGCGTACTGCTACTGGGCCTGCTGCCCCTCATGGCCAACGCCGCCGAAGTCGGCGAGCGCCTGACGCCCTTCACCCTCGCCGACCAGCACGACCAGACCTTCACCCTCGACGCCAGCACCAAGGTGCTGCTGGCGGCGGGCGACATGGACGGCGCCAAGCTGGTCAAGGCCGCCCTGGCCGAGCAGCCCAAGGGCTGGCTGGAAGCCCGCCATGGCATCTTCGTCGCCGATATCCAGGGCATGCCGGCGCTGATCAGCAAGCTGTTCGCCATTCCCAAGATGCGCGACTACGGCTATCGCGTGGTACTGGATCGCGACGGCCAGGTGGTGCCGCAATACGCCGTCGCGCCAGGCCAGGTGCAATGGCTGCAACTGGACAACGGCAACGTGGTGTCGAAGCAGTCGTTCAGCGATGCCGAGGCATTGCGCAAGGCCCTCGCTGCCCTGCCCCAAGGCTGATCAGGCCTCCAGGCCGCGATCGACGTACCAGGTCAGCGGCAAGGTCAGCAACAGGGTCGCCGCCAGCGCCATCAGCGCCAGCGGCACCCCGCTGACATCCCCCAGGCGCCCGAAGACGATCGGCGCCAGCGCGCCGCCGCCGATGGTGCCGGTGTAGAACAGGGCGAACGCCTGTTCACGACGCCCCGGCGCTGCCAGTTCCGGGACCACGCCATACAGCACCGACGAGGTGCCGTTGAGCACCAGGCCCAGCAGCGGCAGCATCATCATCAACGCATTCAGCGGCAGGAACACCGCCGCCACGATCAGTGCCGCGGTCAGCGACTCGCTGAGCCAAACCGTCTTGAGCAGGCCGATGCGCGCCCCGAGATAACCGCAGATCAGCTTGCCGAAGGCACCGCCGATGAACAGCAGGGTCAAAGCCAGGCCGATGCCTGCCGTGCCGGCGCCCTTGTCGCTGAGCAGGAACGGCAGGAAGGTGAGAAAGCCCATGCGCACGGCGCTGTCGAGAAAGCCGGTGGCCAGCAGCGCGCGCAGGCCGCTGGCCGAACCGCTGCCCTCGCCCTGGCCGGCCTTGCCCGCTGCCGCCTGCCGGTCGACATGGCGGGGAATCAGCAGGTACATCGCCAGCGCCGCCAGCAGGCCGAGCACCCCGGCCAGGGTGACGCTGAGGCGCCAGCTCATGACCGTCAGCGACACACCTACCAGCGCCGGGATCAGGGTCTTGCCGATATCGCCGGCGAAGTTGTATTGGGACAGCGCCTGCTTGACCTGGCGGCCCGGTTCATGGGTATCGGTGACCAGCGACGAAGCCAGTGGATGCTGGGTACTGGCGCCCAGGCCGCCGAGGATCAAGGCTGCCATCAGGGCGAGCAGGCCGCCGGCCTGTCCGGCCAGCAGGTACGCCACACCCACCAGCGCGGTCCCGCCCACCAGCAGGGTCTGCCGGCCGAAACGGCGGGCGGCGCGGCTGGCGAGCAACTGGAAACCGGCCATGGTTGCCGAGTACGCACCGCGCATCAGGCCGATCTGGGCGTAGCTCAGGCCGAACTGGGCCTGCCAGATCGGCAGCAGCACGTAGATAAGGTCGGTCAGGCCGTCGTTGACGGCATGGGCACCACACGCCGCCAGCAATGCGCGGCGGCGCGGGGAAGTTTCGGTGTCAGCGGCGGGAACGGCGGCCGGAGAGGCGTCGGGCATGGTCTTGAAGCCGATCGGACTTGGATCCAATCATTAAAACAGTAACAAAATATTAACGCGACCCCTTTTCCCTGGATGCCGGATCAACCCGGGATTTCCGGCTCCACCAGATCTGCCAGCTGGTTCAGCGAGTCCTGCCAGCCGAGGTAGCAGCCCTCCAGCGGGATCACGTCCGGAAGGCCCTCCTGGACAATATGTACTTCCGTGCCGCAGGACACGCTCTTGAAGGTGATGGTGGCGGTGATCTCGCCGGGCAGGTTGGGATCGTCGAAGCGGTCGGTGTAGCGGATGCGTTCGTTCAGCACCAGTTCCTGATACTCGCCGCCGAAGCCATGGCGCTGGCCTGCGGAGAAGTTGCAGAAGGACATCTTGTAGGTGCCGCCGACGCGGGCGTCGAGGTGATCGACATGGCAGGTGAAGCCGTGGGGTGGCAGCCACTTGGCCATGGCATCGGCATCGAGGAAGGCGCGGTAGACCCGCTCCACGGGTGCCTTGAAGACACGGTGCAGGCGGACGGTATTGCTGGTCATGGGATTATCCTTGTGAATTGCTCAGGCTTTAGCAGTCAAGCCCAGCCTGGCGTCCCCGTCCAGCCGCCCACCTGCATCGCAGGGGCTTCAGCGTTCGTCGCCGAAGTGATCGCTCACCAGGATCGCCCGCGCCAGTTCTTCGTCGGAGGCCTGCAGGCCGGGGTTGTCGGCACGGACTTTCTGCAGTACCGCTTCCAGGTAGGCGCCACGGATCGCACCGCCGCTGGCAACGAAGCTGGAGGCCTCGTCACGTGCCGGGATAATGCGTTTGTCATCCTTGAAGGTCGAGTACAGGGAGGCGGAGACACCCGCCGAGGTGGCGACATCACCGGCATCCACCCGGGCCAGGGCTGAGCCGAAAGGCAGGCAAAGCAACAATGAAGAAACGAGCAGTGTACGCCGCATGACGGAATCCTCCGGTCAGCCTGAAATGAAATAGTCAGGTATTACTCAGTCTAGGATTCATTTGGACCGGTGGTAGTTCCCTGGCAGTTATAAAGCCTGCGGCGCGCTGTTCTGCTAGGGTGCATGTCTTTTTCGACCTGGACGTCCTGCCATGCGTTTGCCCACCCTGTTCCTGCTGTGTGCCAGCCCCCTCCTCGCCTGGGCCGGCCCCGACCTCGACAGCCAGGTCCGCGCTGCCGCCCAGCAAGTGATGCGCGACAACGACATTCCCGGACTGGCCATCGCCCTGACCGATAAAGGCAAGCAGTACTTCTACGAGTTCGGCGTCGCCGACAAGGCCAGCGGCCAGGCGGTGAGCCGCGACACCCTGTTCGAGCTGGGCTCGATCAGCAAGACCTTCAGCGCCACCCTCGCGGCCAAGGCGGCAGTGGACGGCAAGCTGTCGCTGCAGGCGCGGGTGGGCGACTACCTGCCGGCGCTGGCCGGCACGCCCTTCGGCGCCTTGAGCCTGTTCAACCTGGCGACCCACACCAACGGCGGCATGCCCTTGCAACTGCCCGACGCGATCCACGACGACGCGCAACTGCTGGCCTGGCTCAAGCAATGGCAACCGCAGCACCAGCCCGAAAGCTGGCGCGCCTATGCCAATCCGAGCATCGGCATGCTCGGCGCGATCACCGCGCAACGCTTGCAGACGCCGTATGCCAGCGCCTTGCAGGAACAACTGCTGCCGGCGCTGGGGCTCAAGCAGACCTTCGTCCATGTGCCCGCCGCACAGCAGGCGCAGTACGCCTGGGGCTATGACAGGAACGACAAGCCGGTGCGGGTCAATCCCGGAGTGCTGGCCGACGAGGCCTACGGCGTGAAGAGCAGCAGCCGCGACATGCTGCGTTTCGTCGAGGCCAACCTGGGCCGTGTGGAACTGGCGCTGCCGCTCAGGCAGGCGCTGGAGGAAACCCGCCGCGGTCACTACCAGCGCGGGACCATGACCCAGGACCTGGTCTGGGAGCAGTACGACTATCCCCTGGCTTTGCAGACCCTGATCGATGGCAATGACAACCGCTATGCGCTGGAAGGCACGCCGGTGACAGCGCTGAAGCCGCCGCTTGCGCCGCAATCGAAGGTGTGGGTGAACAAGACCGGGGCCACCAACGGGTTTGGTGCCTATGTGGCGTTCATTCCGCAATCGCAGCGCGGGGTGGTGTTGCTGGCGAACCGGAATTATCCGAACGCCGAGCGGGTGAAGCTGGCCTGGCGCCTGTTCGAGGTGCTGGACCAGGCCAGATAGGCCGATCCGGCCTCATCGCGGGCAAGCCCGCGATGAGGCTCTGAAGGTCTCAGCCTTTCAACGCCTCGGCAATGAACTCCAGCCGATCCTGACCAAAGAACATCTCGCTACCGACAAAGCATGTCGGTGCACCGAACACCCCACGACTCACCGCCTCCTCGGTTACCGTCTTCAGCGCCGCCTTCACCTCGGGATCGCTCACCAGCGCCTCGAAGCCGTGCGCATCGAACCCGGCGCTGCCCAGCACTTCGGCCACCACCTTGAGATCCCCGAGGTTGCGCCCCTCTGCCCACATCGCCGTGTACATTGCCGCCAGCCACGCCTCGAAGCGCTCCGGCTCACGCATCTGTACGCCGATCGCCGCACGCATCAGCCCCAGGGTATTGATCGGAAAATGCTCGCTGAACTTCAGCGGCACCCCGTAGCGCCGGGCGAAGCGCTGCAGGTCGCCGAAGAAATAACGCCCCTTGGCCGGGATCATCGCCGGCGAACTGTTGCCGGTGGCCTGGAACACCCCGCCCAACAGCATCGGCCGCAGCACCAGGCGCGCGTCGTGCTCGGCGCACAGGCGCGGCAACTGGGTCCAGGCCAGGTAGCTGGCGGGGCTGCCCAGATCGAAGAAGAATTCGACAGTCTTGCTCATTGCATCAGGTCCTTTTGCTGAGGGGGGTGGCTTACCAGCGTTCCATCCACGGACGCAGGTCGAGTTCGAAGGTCCAGGCATCCCGCGGCTGGGCATGCAGGTGCCAGTAGTTGTCGGCGATATGGGCGGGATCGAGGATGCCGTCCTGGTCCTTCAGCGCGTAGCGCTCGGGGAAGCTGTCGCGGATGAACGCGGTGTCGATGGCGCCGTCCACCACCACATGGCCGACATGGATGCCCCGCGGCCCCAGCTCCCTTGCCATGCTTTGCGCCAGTGCGCGGATACCGTGCTTGGCCCCGGCGAAGGCGGCAAACCCGGCGGCGCCGCGCAAGCCTGCGGTGGCGCCGGTGAAAAGGATGGTGCCGCGCTCACGTAGCACCATGCGCCGCGCCACCGCCTGCGCGGTGAGGAAGCCGGCAAAGCAGGCCATTTCCCAGATCTTGAAGTACTTGCGCGGGGTCTCTTCGAGGATGCTGCAGGGGACGTTGGCGCCGATATTGAACACGAAGGCCTCGATCGGCCCGACGCTGCTCTCGATCTGCTCCACCAGCGTCGCCACCTCCTCTTCCTTGCGCGCATCGGAGCCGAAGCCATGGGCCTGGCCGCCCTCGGCACGGATCTCGTCGAGCAGCGGCTGCAGCTTGTCGGCGCTGCGCCGGGTCACGCAGGCAACATAGCCTTCGCGGGCGAAACGCTTGGCTATCGCGCCCCCGGTGGCGTCGCCGGCGCCAATCACCAGTACGACTTTGTTGTTCTCGGTCATGGGTGTCGCCTCATTGATGAATGATCGTTTAGTAAACGAACGCTATGCTATGATCCGCGCATTCGTCAAGCGTGGTCATCGAGGATTCGCAGATGCGCTATTCCACCGAACACAAGGAACAGACCCGGCACAAGCTGGTGCAGAGCAGCGGCGCCATCGCCAAGCAAGGTGGTTTTGCCGCGACCGGCGTGGCCGGGCTGATGAAGGCCATAGGCCTCACCGGCGGCGCCTTCTACAACCACTTCCCGTCCAAGGACGACCTGTTCAGCGAGATCGTCCGTCAGGAGCTGTCCAACAGCTACATCAACCTGCGCGCCCAGTCCGGCGAACTGAACCGCGACAAGCTGCAGCGCTGCCTCGACCAGTACCTGAGCCTGGCCCACCTGCACAATCCGCAGAACGGCTGCGCGATCCCGACCCTGGGCGCGGAAATCGCCCGGGCGGATATCGCGGTACGTGAGGAAGCGGAACACTGGCTGGTCATCCTGCACCAGGCCTGGGCCAGCACCCTGGATGACGAGGGCCTGGCCTGGGCCATGCTCTGCCAGTGCGTGGGTGCCTTGCTGGTGGCGCGGATGCTGGCGGGAGAAGACACCCAGCTGGCCGTGTTGCAGGCCAGCCGGGGTTTCTTGCAGAAGGTGCTGGAACAGGACGCGGCCACTGGGGCCGCGTAAAGATGAAGATCAGTGCAGGTCGTTGCGCCGGTACAGGCTCAGGCCCACCGCCAGCACCGCGAGCATGCCGGCGCAGCCACGGTTGATCCATTGCATGACCCGCGCCGAGAACGCGCGTACCGCATGGCGCCCGCCAAAGGCGTAGACGATCATCACCAGGCAATCGAGGGATGCCGTCACCAGTGCGAGGATCACGTACTGCTGCAGCACCGGCTGGTCCGCGCGGATGAACTGCGGCAGGAACGCCGAGAAGAACAGCAGCCCCTTGGGATTGGACAAACCGACGATCAGCGCCCTCAGGAAGGTCGAACGGCCGCTGACCGCGACCGCCGCGCCACTCACGCCCAGGGCCTTGACCGGCGCCCGCCAGAGCACCACCGCGAGGTACAGCAGGTAGCCCGCGCCCACCCATTTCACCAGGCTGAACAGTTGCTCCGAAGCCTGCAGCAGCGCGCCCAGACCACAACCCACGGCCGCGATGAGGATCAGGTCGGAGAGCATCGCCCCGGCCATGCCGAAGCCGGCCACGCGCATGCCGTGGGTGGCGCCGTTGTTCAGCGCCAGCAGCATGGCCGGGCCGGGAGTGACCATCACCGCGCTGGCGGCGATGACGTAGAGCAGAAGAGTCGAGGCGTCCATGACGGCTCCAGGCAGATCAAAGCGCGAAGGATGCCTGCACCACCGCCGCGCCTCAAGTCCCGCAGGAAATTCTTGCGAGCCGCCAACCAAACCGCCAAATCCCGGTCAAACCGGACAACCACCCCATGCTCCAGGAGTTTCATGTTCATTCGCGCCACTACCGCCCTGCTGCTCTGCCTCGGCCTTGCCGCCCCGGTTCCTGCCGCACCCGCCAGCCAGGGCCAGCCCGACGACCTGTTCACCCTGCTCGACAACGTTGCGCGCATGGCGTCCTCGGGCCTTGCCAGTTGGCTCACGCTGTCGCGGGACACTGCGCAGGCCAAAGGCGTCGAGCCGATTCCCCTGGATATCCGTGCGCAACTGGAGCCCTGGTACGACTTCCAGGTGCTGGACGCCGCGCGCTACCAGGTGGGCGATGCCCAGCAACTGGACGCCGCCGGTGCCTTCCTGCAGAACCCCGACGTGGCAGCGGTGACCCTGGTCGATGTGATCGTCTTCCGCAATGCCGAGGACGCCCGCGACAACGTCGCCCTCTGGGCCCACGAGCTCAAGCACGTGCAGCAATACCAGGAGTGGGGCGTGGACGGCTTCGCCACCCGCTACACGCGCAACTACGAGGCGGTGGAAGCGCCGGCCTACGCGATCCAGGCCGAAGTGGCCAAGTCCTTGCGTCTGGCCCCCGGCGGGCGCCTTGCCGGGCACTGAACGGCGCTTTTCCCACGGGACTTGCTCCCTGTCCGTCAGCCTGATTCCCGTCATCTCGTCAGGCAAGCGCCCGACGCCCCTCGATCCGGGCGCTGTGTCCGGTTGAAGGACCTTGAGCACATCTTGTAGGACTATTCATCTAATCGGCCTGAATTGTTCCACAGCTCTATACTCTGCGTACTCATCGAACCTGATTCGACGTATCGTGAGCGGCCCGTCTGAACCGGCGGTTTCCCCTCCTGAGTGACTCGGGAAAAATCCATTCCTGAAGCAGGAGTTCCCCAAGCGATGCACAAGATCCTCATCGTCGACGATCACCCCACCGTCCGTTTTGCCGTCCGCCTGTTGCTGGAGCGGGAAGGCTACGAGGTGGTCAGCGAGGCCCACGATGGCGTCAGCGCAGTGAGCATGAGCCAGGAACACAACCCCGAGGTGGTCATCCTCGACCTCGGCCTGCCCCGCCTCGATGGCCTCAGCGTGCTGGAGCGCCTGCGCGCCCTCGACCCGGCGCCGCGCATCATGGTCTTCACCGGCCTGCCGCCACGGCTGTTCGCCAAGCGCTGCATCGAGGCCGGCGCCTCTGCCTTCGTGCGCAAGGACGAAGACCTGCAGATCCTCGTCGGCGCGCTCAGGGCGGTGCTCAGCGGCTACTCCTACCTGCCCGACGCCTTGCGCATGGCGCCGCGCATGCACTCGGAAAGCGATCGCCTTGATCGCCTGTCCAACCGCGAGTTCGAGGTGATGCGCCAACTGGCCAAGGGTGCCACCAACCACGAGATCGCCGAGGCGATGATCCTCAGCTCTAAGACCATCAGCACCTACAAGACCCGCATCATGGACAAGCTGCAGGTCCGTTCCCTGGCTGAACTGCTGGACATGGCCAACCGCCATGAAATGATCTGAGGCGCAGATGCCACTTCGCCTGCTCATCGCCTGCAGCCTGCTCCTGCTGGCGCCCACGGCCCTGCCAGCGGCAGACGTCGCGCCCCGCGAACTGCTCGGACGCTCCCTGAGCAGCAGCGCGCCGCCGGCCCTGAGCAGTGCCGATCGGCAATGGCTGCAGCGCAAGCAGGTCCTGCGCCTGGGTACCTCGGCACCGGACTACCCGCCGTTCGATATCAACGTCAGCCAGCGTGACTATGAAGGGCT
The DNA here is from genome assembly GCF_036324125.1 of Pseudomonas ulcerans. Classification (NCBI taxonomy): domain Bacteria; kingdom Pseudomonadati; phylum Pseudomonadota; class Gammaproteobacteria; order Pseudomonadales; family Pseudomonadaceae; genus Pseudomonas; species Pseudomonas ulcerans. The sequence continues at coordinate 134,642 of NZ_JAZDQN010000012.1, forward strand.
GACCGCCGACTATGCCGGCCTGATCGGCGAGCAACTGAAGATCCCCCTGGAAGTGCGCCACTATCCCGGCCGTCACGAAGCGATCCAGGCCCTGCAACGCGGCGACATCGACCTGCTGGGCAGTGCCAACGGCTACGAGGGTGCCAACCGCGAGTTGCTGCTGAGCCTGCCCTACGCCGACGACCAGGCGATCATCGCCACCCCGGTGGGCAAGCCGCGCAGCCCCGACGACGACCTGGCGGGGGTACGCCTGGCCATGGTCGATCATTACCTGCCGGTGGAGCGCATCCGCCAGGTCTACCCCCGCGCCAACCTGCAGCTCCATGCATCGAGCATGGCCGCGCTGTCGGCCCTGATCCAGGGCGATGCCGATGCCTTCATCGGCGATGCCATCAGCTCCGACTACCTGATCGGCAACCACTACCGCGACAGCGTGCAGATCGCCTGGTACGTCAAGCCGCTGCGCTCGTCCTTCAGCTTTGCCCTGGAACACGACAACACCACCCTGCTGCGGGTCCTGAACCAGGCCCTGGCCAGCCTTTCCGAAAGTGACCGGATCAATGTCGCCCGGCGCTGGAGCAGCGGCCTCAACAGCCCGCTGCTGAACCGCGGCGCGCTGGAACTGAACGCCGCCGAACAGGCCTGGATCCGCCAGCACCCCAGCGTACGGGTGGTGATCAACAAGTATTTCGCCCCCCTGACTTTCCTCGACGACAAGCAGCAGTTTCGCGGCATCACCGCCGACCTGCTGGAACAGGTCAGCCTGCGCACCGGCCTGCATTTCCAGATCATCGAGGCCGACAGCGTGGGACAGATGATCCAGAACGTGGAAAGCGGCGAGGCCGATGTGATCGGTGCCCTGCCCTACGGCGGCGACCGCGCCCGCAGCCTGAGCTTCACCCGTCCCTACCTGACCACGCCGCGAGTGCTGGTCACTTCCACCCACCCTGACGCACCGGACAGCGCCGACGCCCTGGAAGGCAAGCGCCTGGCGCTGATCCGCGGCACGCCGTACGCCGAAACCCTGCGCCGTGAACATCCCGGTATCGAGCTGGTGGAGGTGGACGACCCACTGGCATTGATGGAACACGTCGCCCAGGGCCGCGCCGATGCGGCGATCAGCACCCAGATCAACGCCGCCTACTTCATCAGCCGGCTGTTCAAGGACCGCCTGCGCATCGCCGCGCTGCTGGACGACAGCCCGGCCACCGCGGCCTTCGCCGTGGCCCGCGGCGACAACGAACTGCACGCCATCCTCGAAAAGACCCTGCTGAGCATCGAACCGGACGAAATGACCCAGCTTGCCAACCGCTGGCGCACCAACGCCTTGATCAGCGACAACCCATGGCGCAACTACCGCGGGCTGGTGCTGCAGATCCTCGTGGTCGCCGGCCTGGCGATCCTCGCCGTGGTGCTGTGGAACCGCAAGCTGCGGCGCCTGGTCGCCCAGCGCGAGGCGGCAGAACAGGCGCTGCAACGCCAGTTGCAGATCAGCGAGGGCCTGCTGGACGAACTGCGTCAGGCCAAGGAACAGGCCGACAGTGCCAACCACGCCAAGAGCACCTTCCTCGCCACCATGAGCCATGAGATCCGCACGCCGATGAACGCAGTGATCGGCTTGCTGGAGCTGGCCCTCAAAGATGGCGCCCAGGGCCGCGTCGACCAGGCGTCGTTGCAAGTGGCCTTCGACTCCGCCAGCGGCCTGCTGGAGCTGATCGGCGATGTGCTGGATATTGCCCGCATCGAGTCCGGGCACATGGCCCTGGCCCCCCGGCCGACCGACCTGCACGAGCTGGTCCGCGCCACTGCGCGGGTCTTCGAGAGCAGCGCGCGGCTCAAGGGCCTGGCGCTGCGCCTGGATTTGTCGCCGCCAGCGCGCCCCGTGTCGGTGGACCCGCTGCGCCTGCGCCAGGTCCTGGCCAACCTGCTGAGCAACGCGATCAAGTTCACCGAACACGGCGAGGTGCGCATCGGCCTGCGCCTGGAGGCCCAGGCCGAAGGTGTACACATCAACCTGTGGGTCGAGGACAGTGGCATCGGCATCAGCGCGGACGACCAGGCGCGGCTGTTCAGCCCCTTCGCCCAGGCCGGACAGCAGCCGGCGCGCCAGGGCACCGGACTGGGCCTGGTGATCAGCCGCACCCTGTGCGAACTGATGGGCGGCGCCCTGCACCTGTCCAGCGAGCCGGGGCATGGCACCCGCGCCGAGGCGGCCTTGCTGCTGGCCTGGGCCGACGAGCCGCAGGCCGCCACGGCAAGCGCGGCAGACACCCTGGCCGGCACGACGACCCTGAATATCCTGGTGGTGGACGACTACCCGGCCAACCTGATGCTGCTGGACAAGCAACTGCACGTGCTCGGGCACCGGGTCAGCCAGGCGGGCGACGGGGCGACAGCGCTGCAACTATGGCGCAAGGCCGATTTCGACGTGCTGATCACCGACTGCAACATGCCCGGCATGGACGGACACCAACTGGCCCGGGCCATACGCGCCGAGGAAGCCGCGAGCCAGCGCCGGCGCTGCCTGATCCTCGGCCTCACCGCCAATGCCCAGGCCGAGGAGCGCGAGCGCTGCCTGGCCTCCGGGATGGATGACTGCTTGTTCAAGCCGATTGGACTGGGCTCGCTGCGCAGCCACCTGGGCGGGCTGGTGGTGGCCGAGGAAGACGACAGCGGGTTCGACCTGGACGAGCTGCGTCACCTGACCCTGGATGATCCGCAGATGATCCAGCGCCTGCTGGCGCAACTGGTGGAGAGTACCCGGCAGGACCTCGCTGCCCTGCGCGCCCTGGGACCCGAGTCGCCGAGGCCGACGCTCAAGGCCCTGGCCCACCGGATTCGCGGCGGGATGAAGATACTCAAGGCGCGGGGGTTGGTGGATCATTGCGATGCGCTGGAGCGGGGCTGTGCCGACAATGCGCAAGACCATGAGCTGCAGATGCTCAAGCACGCATTGGAAGGGAGCCTGGAGCGATTATTGAAGCGGCTGGCATCCGGGGGTTGATCCAGATGCGGGCCTCATCCCCTCAGACCTTCTTGCGCAACCCCGGCAACCGCACCAGCGACCAGCCGGTCTCCGACTCCGACAAGGTCAGGCGGATCTCCTCCAGTTGCAGGGTATCGAGCAAGGTCGCCACCAGGTCACCGACCATCCAGTTCGCCGTGTTCGAGGCGATCACCCGCCCATCCGCCGACAGCAGCACGGCCTCGTGGTCCAGCTTCATCAGGCTGCGCACCAGCATGCGTTCCAGGTTGTGCAGCGACAGGTCCAGCCCCGCCACGCCGATGAAACGCCCCTGCACCAGGATCGGCATGGTGAAGGTCAGCACGTACATGTTGGTGCCGTAGAGGTCCACGTACGGCCCTTCGACCACGCACCTGCCGGTATCCCGCGGGCGGCGGTACCAAGGCATCTCGGTGTAGTCGTAGTAGTTCTCCCGGCGCCGGTCGAAGTTCGGCCGCAACGGCAGGGTCTTGCCGGCGTCGGCCAGGTACCACCATTCCAGGTGCATTTCCCGGTCGGCCAGGCCGTTGGGCTCGACGATCACCCCGCCACCACAACCGAAGGCGCCGGTGGCCAGCAACTGCCGGTCGATGGCCGGGCGCAGCGAGGCCAGGTCCCGCGCCAGCGGCTGGCGGCCCTCGGCGAGGACCCGTTCCCACAAGGCGCGGGTTTCCTCCACCAGCTCGCGGACCTGGCTGAAGATGCGTCCCAGGGTACTGTCCAGCTGCTGCGCGCAGGCGGAAAAGGAAGCGTTGTCGCTCGGAGCAAACATGGGATTACCTCACACAGGTTCGGCTTTTCTTCTTATGGGTTGCTGCTTCACTCGGCCTCGGCCAGCAATTCCAGGCGCAGGCTGATCAGGCGCTTGATGCCGCGATTGACGTGGGCCTCGGCCAGGGCTCCGGCCAGTACCGAATCACCGGCGACCAGTGCCTGGAGAATCGCCTGGTGCTCCTGTTCGACCAGGGTGATGTCACCGCCCCCGGCCGCCTCCATCCACAACAGCTCGCCGACTTCCGACTGCAGGCGCATCTCCGCGTGGGTCAGGCGCAGGGACTGCGCGGCGGCGGCCACTTCGATGTGGAAGCGTGCGTCGGCGCGGTGCCGGCCCAGGCGCGAACCGGCCTGGCGCAGCATGTCGATATGGTGGGCGATGCGAGCCTGCTGTTCCGCCGAGCTGCGCTTGGCCGCCAGGCGCGCGGCAGTACCGGAGATGGCGGTCTGTTCGTCGCCCAGATCACGCAGGTCCGGCCCGCTCATGTCGCGCAGGCGCTGCAGCAGCAGGGCCTCGGGCAATTCCACCGGGGCGCAGACGAAGCTGCCGCCATTGCGCCCGCGACGGGTCTCGATCAGGCCGCGCTGGCGCAGCACCACCAGGGCCTCGCGCAGGGTGACCGTGGCCACCCCCAATTGCAGGGCCAGTTCCGACTCGCTGGGCAACTGCTGGCCTTCCGCGAACAGCCCCAGTTCGATGGCTTCCACCAGGCGCCGGGCCACTTCATCGGTGCGCCCCTCCTGGCGCAGGCGGATGAACGCGGTGTTACGTGCACTGTTCAGGGCAGTCATTGCCTCTCCCTATCGAGCGCCTGACGGGCTCGGGCTAAAAATTCGGTTTCGCATCTTATAGCGAAGCACAGTCCGCTTGATAGCGCCTTATGACCTTCTGGTCAGTGCAATTCCGTCTTTTCAGGCTAGCAAGCAAATTTAAGATATGGTTTTATATGTTTAAGCCTTGCGCAGGCCCCGTGACCCAGCGCGCCTGTATTCATCAATAACTCCAAGCAGGAATACGCAATGCAAACCAGACTCCTGATCAACGGCCAACTGGTCGATGGCCAAGGCGACCCCTACGCCGTGTACAACCCGTCCGAGGGCGCCGTGCTGGTGGAGATTCCCGAAGCCAGCAGCGCCCAGGTGGATGCTGCCGTGCAGGCGGCCGACCAGGCCTTCGACGGCTGGGCACAGACCCCGCCGAAGGAGCGCGCCCACCTGCTGCTCAAGCTCGCCGACCTGATCGAGGCCAACGCCGAGCACCTGGCGCGCCTGGAGTCGCTGAACTGCGGCAAGCCCTACCAGGCCGCACTGAATGACGAAATCCCCGCCATCGCCGACGTGTTCCGCTACTTCGCCGGCGCCAGCCGATGCCTGTCGGGTTCGGCCGGCGGCGAATACCTGCCGGGCCATACCTCGATGATCCGCCGTGACCCGCTGGGGGTGATCGCCTCCATCGCGCCGTGGAACTACCCGCTGATGATGGTGGCGTGGAAACTCGCTCCCGCCCTCGCCGCCGGCAACACCGTGGTGCTCAAGCCGTCGGAGCAGACCCCGCTGACCGCCCTGGCCCTGGCCGAACTGATCGCCGGGCTGTTCCCCGCCGGCGTGGTCAACATCCTCTTCGGCCGCGGGCCGAGCGTCGGCGAACCGCTGGTGAATCATCCGCAGGTGCGCATGGTCTCGCTGACCGGCTCGGTGGCCACCGGCGCGCGGATCATCGCCAGCACCGCCAGCAGCGTGAAGCGCACGCATATGGAGCTGGGCGGCAAGGCCCCGGTGCTGATCTTCGACGACGCCGATATCGACGCCGCGGTCGAAGGCATCCGCGCCTTCGCCTTCTACAACGCAGGGCAAGACTGCACCGCTGCCTGCCGCCTGTACGTGCAGCGCGGGGTCTACGCGCGATTCGTCGAGCAACTGGGCGCGGCGGTCGCGACCCTGCGCATGGGCCTGCAGGACGATCCGCAGACCGAACTCGGCCCGCTGATCACCCGCGACCACCTGGAGCGCGTCGAAGGTTTCGTCAACCGCGCCAAGGCGCAGCCGCATATCCGCGTCATCACCGGCGGCCAGCGGGTCGATGGCCCGGGCTTCTTCTTCGAGCCAACGGTGCTGGCCGACGCCCGCCAGGACGACGAGATCGTCCAGCGCGAAGTGTTCGGGCCGGTGCTCAGCATCACCCCGTTCGACGACGAAGCGCAGGCCCTGGCCTGGGCCAACGACTCCGACTACGGCCTGGCTTCCTCGGTCTGGACCCGCGACGTCGGCCGCGCCAACCGTCTCGCCGCACGCCTGCAGTACGGCTGCACCTGGGTCAACACGCACCTCATGCTGGTCAGCGAAATGCCTCACGGCGGCATGAAGCAGTCCGGCTACGGCAAGGACATGTCGATGTACGGGCTGGAGGATTACACCTGCGTCCGTCACGTGATGTTCAAGCACTGATTCACCTGATGAAAACGCCTTCGTGGCGGCCGAAACAAAACATATAAAACCATAGGCAATATGGCCAAGGCGTCCGCGCTGACCGCCATGGCCGTCCCGCGTGCCGGGACGGCGACTTACGAGGTCCGATCATGCTTATCACCGGCATCAAGAGCCGTCCGGTCTATGACCGGCTGCAACCCATGACGGGTGGCCAGCGCCACCTGGTCGCGGGCCAGGGCAGCGGCGGCGCGGCGATGCTGCGCCTGATCGCGGACATGTCCGCCGAACAGCGCCAGCACAGCACCCTGCTCTACTCCACCGAATCCTTCTCGGGGCACAACCACCTGAGCGAGCTGCTGGAAGTCCAGGCCGACGGCCTGGAGGTCTACGCCAGCAACCAGGCGCTGATCGCCGCCCTGCGCGAGCGCCTGGGTGCTGCGCAGATGGGCCTGCGCCTGTACCTCAGCGGCTCGGAAAGCTTCATCGGCACCGCCATGCAGGCCGCCAACGCGGTGGACCTCAACCGCGACGAAGTGCTGCGCGAACACAGCGGCACCCTGGTCCGCCGGGTCTGGTGCGCGCACTGCGACACCTACACCGAGAACGTCACCCATCGCGTCTTCACCTGCCCCGGTTGCCAACTCGACCTGGTAGTGCGCGACCACTATTCCCGCCGCCTGGCCGCCTTCCAGGGCATCAAGGCCGATGGCGAAGTCCCGGGTGAAATGCCTGCCGCCGAGGAGCTCGACACATGAATACCCATAACGGCACCCTGAGCGTGCGCGTCTCGCGCATCGAGCCGCTGACCCCGGAAATCACCCGCTTCACCTTCGTCGACCCAAGCGGCAGCCACCTGCCCGCGTTCTCTGGCGGCAGCCATGTGGTGGTGGTGCTCGAAGACGGCGACAAGACCCACCGCAACGCCTACTCGCTGATGAGCTCGCCGTACGATTCCAGCGTCTACCAGATCGCCGTTCGCCGGGTCGCCGACGGCCGTGGCGGCTCGCGTTTCCTGCATGACAATGTCAGCGAAGGCGACCTGCTGCAGATCCTCCAGCCGGCCAACCTGTTCCCGCTGGCCAAGCATGCCCGCCAGCACCTGTTCATCGCCGGCGGCGTGGGCATCACCCCGGTGTACTCGCAACTGGAAGAGCTGGAACTGAAGCGGGCCGCGTTCGAGCTGCACCTGGCCGTGCGTGGCCCCGAGCACATCGCCCTGGGGCGCGAGCTGCAAGCGAAGTACGGCTCCCGCGTGCATCTGTACGTGCAAGGCCAGGACACGCGCATGGACATCGCGACCATTCTGGCCGGCCGTCCGCTGGGCAGCCACGTCTACGTGTGCGGCCCGGACAGCATGATCGACGACACCATCGAGAGCGCACACGCCCTCGGCTGGACCGACAGCCACATCCATTACGAGCGCTTCGTCGAGCAAGGCTCCAGTGGCCAGCCGTTCAGCGTCACCCTGGCGCGCCAGGGCGTGACCATTGAAGTCCCCGCCGAACAATCGCTGCTCGAAGCCGCCGAACAGGCCGGCTACAAGGTGCCGTACCTGTGCCGCGGCGGTGCCTGCGGTTATTGCGAAACCGAAGTGCTGGACGTCGAGGGTGAGCTGGACCACCGCGACGACTGGCTCAGCGAGGAAGACAAGCTGAGCAAGCGCAAATTCATGCCGTGCGTATCCCGGGCCAACTGCAGCCGCCTGGTCGTGGACCTCTGAGACAGGACAACAACAAATGACCGTATTCAAACCGATCGAAAGCTACGCCGACCTCGACACCAAGGGCTTCACCTACGCCAACAGCCGCGAGGCGGTGCTGCGCCTGCCCTTCCCCTACCCGGAAGACCAGTACATGTACTCGATGAACGTCGAGCCCCATGTGCCGTTCGGCAGCGGCGCCCTGCGCGCCCAGTTCGACATCGACGAGCACTACATCTCCGAGTGCCATCACCGCGCGCAGATCCTCGAAAGCCAGCCGGGCATCCACTACGCTGCCCTGCCGCACATGATGGAAGCGCAATGGGATTTGCTGGAGCTGTTGATGGAGTCGTATTCGCGCGACTTCCCCGAGCATTTCAGCCTGGAGAAGAACGGCAGCCAGTGGCACTGGATCAACCGTCCGCTGGGCATCGACGAGCGTTTCGTGTTCGGCGATGCCAGCACCCTGCCGATGGACCCGATGGAGTACATCACCCGCCAGGCCCAGGGCGAGTTCATCCTGCTCGAAGAGCGCGACGACACCCTGGTGATGGGTGCCGGCATGGCCACCCAGCGCGCCGACTACTCGCTGCGCTTCAACCTCGGCATGAGCTTCATGGAATTCCACGGCCCGGTACCGAAGCTGCACGAGATGGGCATCCTGCAGCGCGCGCTGAAGTTCCTCCTGCGCCTGCGTCCAGGGCACCCGGTGCGCCGCACCAACTGGTCGATCACCGTCAACCCGCGCCTGGAAACCTCCGCCGAGACCCTGCCGGACTGGGCCCCGGACCGCACCACGGTGACCGCCGAGAACGCCGGCGAGCTGGTCAACCTTCGTATCGAGCTGCAACCGCTGCACCGCCTGCCGCGCAGCAACGCCGTGCTGTTCCCGGTGCGCACCTACCTGGTGAGCCTGCAACAGCTGGCCGACTTCGCCCCGCAATGGGCCAAGCGCATGCACCGGGTGATCCGTGACCTGGACCAGGAGTTGGTGGACTACAAGGGCTTCACCCGCTATCGCGACGCCATGGTCACCTGGCTGTCGCAATACGACGACGGGACGCCAGTCGACGAAAGTCAGCAATGAAAAAACCACGAGCGCGCCGATAATGGCGCGCTTTTTTGCGTGCAATCCGGGAAAAACACAATGAAAACAATACGTAATTTCCTGCCCGAGAGCTGGAGCCTGGTGTTCTCCGCGGCAGCGTCCGCCTACGGTGTCGGCCTGCTCGGCCTGTGGGCCCTGCCGTTCCTGATCAGCGCGATCATCCATGACCTGCAATTGAACGAGGCCCAGGCCGGGCTGCTGATGTCGGCAGAATTCGGCTTCACCATGCTCGCCTCGCTGCTGGTCGCGCCATTCATGGGCCGCGCGCCACGGCGCACCCTGGCCCTCGCCGGGACCCTGCTGGCGGTCGCCGCCAACCTGGTCAGCGCCAATGTCGACAGCCTCTACCTGCTGGCCGCGGTGCGCTGCGTCGCCGGTATCGGCGCTGGCCTGGCCCTGGCCTGCGGCAATGCCGCGGTCTCCAGCGCCAAGCAGCCGGACCGCATCGCCGGGCATATGAACGTGCTCTCGGTACTGCTGATGATCGTGGTGATGCTTGGCTATGCCAAGGTCATGGCGCTGTACGGCCTGTCCGGGCTGTATTACGCCATGGCGGGCACCATGGCGCTGATGCTCCTGGCGATCCCGGCCATGGCCCAGCGCGCGCCGGTGGTGGAAACCCTGGTGGTGTCCTCGACGGATGGCAAGGGCAATGTCCTGCTGACCCTGCCGGCCATCTGCATGATGCTGGCGATGTTCGTGTTCCAGGCCCGCGACACCATGGGCTGGGCCTTCGTCGAACGGATCGGGACCATGGTTGGCTACAGTGGTGACGAACTGGGTGTCCTGCTTTCGGTGCAGTCGGTGGTCGGCCTGATCGGACCGCTGCTGGCGGCCATGGTGGGCAAGCGCTTCGGCATGAGCACGCCGGTGATCCTCGCGGTGCTGCTGACCGGGGCCACCAGCCTCAGCTACGTGCTAGGCGAGCACTCGAAGACGCTGTACACGGCGGGCGTGATGACCATCTGCGTCACCTACTTCTATGCCCTGAGCTACCTGACCGGGCTGGCGGCAGAGCTGGACCGTGAAGGGCGGGTGGTGGCGGCGGCCGGCAGCTTCCTCAGCCTGGGCCTGGCGGTGGGGCCGGCAATTTCCGGCGGGTTGATCTCGCTGGGCGGGTTCACCCTGGCGGCCTGGGGGATCGCGGTGACGGTGGTGCTAACCCTGGCGCTGGTGAGCGTGCCGCTGGCGCGGATCCGTCGCGAGCATGTGGTGGCGCAGCTGGCTGCGGCGGTCTGATCGGCCTCGGTCACATCATCGTGGCCCATGTGGGAGCGGGTTCACCCGCGATGAGGGCGGTGAACCTGGCATCGTCATCGCGGGTAAACCCGCTCCCACAAGGTCCGCGACCCATGCTGCAATAGGGCCCTCACAGGCCCCTAGTGCAATTGCAGTGTCGAGTTGATCTGGCTGATCGCATCCACCACATGCCGTGACCCCTGCTGGATCTCCAGGATCACCTCCCCCGCCTCGTTGGCCAGTTCCACACCCAACCCGGTCCGGCTCAGGCTGGATTGCATGCTGGCCACCGCATTCAGCGAAAGATCATGGTTCTGCCGCACCACCTCGACGATCTCCAGGGTCGCCTTGCTGGTGCGCGCCGCCAGGTTGCGCACTTCCTCCGCCACCACGGCGAACCCTCGCCCGTGCTCACCGGCCCGCGCCGCTTCGATGGCGGCATTCAAGGCCAGCAGGTTGGTCTGGTCGGCAATCCCGCGGATGGTCAGGACGATCTGCCCGATCAGTTCCGACTGGCGGTTCACCGCATCGATATTGCGCGCCGCCTCGTTGAGGTCATGGGAAATCTCCTCGATCACGTGCACGGTCTGCTGCACCACCTCCGAGCCCTTGCGCGCGCAGGCGTCGTTCTGCACCGACGTGGCATGGGCGGCCTCGGCAGCGGACTGCTGGGTGCTGACCTGCTGGGTGATGTCGCTGGCGAACTTGACCACCTTGTACAGGCGGCCCTTGGTGTCGAAGATAGGGTTGTACGAGGCCTCCAGGTAGACCATCTGCCCCAGCTTGTTGACCCGCTCGAAGCGGTGCGAATGGTATTCGCCGCGGTTGAGCGAGGCCCAGAACGCCTTGTACGCCGATGATTCGCTCTCGCTCTTGTGGCAGAACAGGCTGTGGTGCTGGCCGATCACCTCGTCGAGGCGGTAGTGCATGGTATTGAGGAAGTTGTCGTTGGCGGTGATCACCCGCCCTTCCGGGGTGAACTCGATCACCGCCATGGAGCGGCCGATGGCGTTGAGCAGGCAGTCGGCCTCGTGCTCATGCACCACCCGCCGGGTGATGTCGCTGGCCACCTTGATGATGCTGGTGACCACGCCATGCTCGCCGAGCACCGGCATGTAGCTGGCCTCCAGCCAGATTTCCTCGTGCTTGCGGTTGAGGCGCAGGAAAGTGCCGCTGCGCGGCTGGCCGTGGGCCAGGTCGCGCCAGAGCTGGCGGTATTCCTCGGTCTTGACGAAGGCTTCTTCACAGAAGATCCGGTGATGCTGGCCGCGGATCTCGTCGATGCCGTAGCCCATGGCTTTGCAAAAATGCTCGTTTGCGTCGAGTACTACTCCATCGGGGCTGAACTCGATCATGGCCATGGAACGGCTGATCGCTGCCATTTTTGCGTTGGCTTCAGCCAGCGCCCGATTACACCGCTCGATTTCTGCCAGATCCGATTTGCGATGGGAGTCGAACATGGTTACGCACACTCCATTGGCGGAATTGTGCTCAGCATAGATGGGCCGAAGCGCCTGGCAAGCCAGTTGCCAGCACCATTTATCGGCTGATGTTCAACTGCTTTCGCGCATCATCAGTTCAAAGCCCAGGTCACGCGTGGCCTTCTGCCGGCCCTTGCCGTCCAGCAGGTCGAGCAGCGCCTGGGCCGCCTGCTGACCGACGGCGGCCAGCGGCGTGCGGATCGAGGTCAGCCGCGGAACCATGTGCGCCGAGGCCGGCAGGTCGTTGAAGCCGACCATGGCCACCTGCTCCGGCACGCGGACGCCCTGGCGCTGGGCCTGGAAGATAGCGCCGTGGGCCAGGTCGTCGTTGCAGAAGAAGATGCCGTCGACGTCGCCATGGCGCGCCAGCAACTGGCTGAACAGCTCGCCGCCGAGGGCGATGGAGGACGGTTGCGGGACCATGAGTTCCAGGCGGGCGTCATGCAGCCCGGCTTCGCCGAGGGCGCGACGGAAACCTTCGGCGCGTTGCAGGACGCGGGGATCGAGTTGGGCGGCAATGAAACCGATGCGACGGCGGCCGCGTTGCAACAGGTGGCGGGCGGCGGCATAGCCCGCGTCCTGTTGGGAAAACCCGACACAGACGGCGTCGTCGTGGCTGTCCAGTTCCATCATGTGCACCCGCGGCACGCGGCTGGCGTCGAGCATCTGCCGCGCAGCGTCGCTGCGCTCCAGACCGGTCAGCAGCAAGCCGCGAGGCTGGCAGGCCAGGTAATTGCGGATCAGGCTTTCCTCGATGGCGGCATCGTAGCGGTAGTTGCCGATCAGCACGTCGAGGCCGCGAGGGCGCAGGACATCATGGATGGCGTCGAGCGTCTCGACGAACAGCTGGTTGGACAGCGACGGGATCAGCACCACCACCGACTGGCTCTGTGCCGAGGCCAGGGCGCGGGCAGCGGGGTTGGCGACATAGCCCAGTTCGGCAGCGGCGGCCTTGACCTTCGCCACCAGCTCCGGCGCCACCGTGGCCACGCCGCGCAGGGCACGGGACACGGTGATCGGCGAGACGCCGGAAAGCCGGGCGACTTCGGCGAGGGTGGGACGTCCGGTGGTGCGGGAGCCGGTGCGGGTCATGAGATCTCGGGTGAGGCGGGAAAGCCGGGTAGGTTAGTGGCCGACCGGCACACTGGCAACCTCACCGGCCCCAATCGAGGCATGGGTATCTACATATCTCATCCCGAGCTGGATACAGGAGCCGAAAAGGCAAAGCGGTCCCTGTGGGAGCGGGTTCACCCGCGATTACGGCAGTGAATTCACCATAGCAATCGCGGGTAAACCCGCTCCCACAGGCTCCGCGCTTCACTTGACCGAGCCCCATGCTCATCGAAGGCAAGGTCGACGATCAGAACGCCGCCTTGAACACCGCCTCGATCTCCGCCTGGCTCGCCGGCCGAGGGTTGGTCAAGCCACAGGCATCCTTCAAGGCATTGGCGGCCAGGATCGGCACATCCTCCACCTTGGCCCCCAGCACCGCCAATCCTTCCGGAATCCCGATATCCCGGCTCAAGCGCTCGATCGCCGCGATCGCCGCACTGGCGCCCTGCTCCGCATCCAGCTCACGGATCTCCACGCCCAGCGCCCCCGCCACATCCCGCAGCCGTGCGGCGCAGACCCGGGCGTTGAAGCGCTGGACATGGGGCAGCAACACCGCATTGCAGACCCCGTGCGGCAGGTCGTAGAAGCCGCCCAGCTGGTGCGCCATGGCATGCACATAGCCCAGCGAGGCATTGTTGAACGCCATCCCGGCGAGGAACTGCGCGTAGGCCATGGCCTCCCGTGCCTGCAGGTCCTCGCCGTCGGCCACCGCCTGGCGCAGGTTGGCGCTGATCATTTCGATGGCCTTCAACGCACAGGCATCGGTGATCGGCGTCGCAGCCGTCGACACATAGGCCTCCACCGCGTGGGTCAGGGCATCCATGCCCGTGGCAGCGGTCAGCGACTTCGGCATTGCGACCATCAGCGCCGGGTCGTTGACCGAAAGAATCGGCGTGACGTTACGGTCGACGATGGCCATTTTCACGTGGCGCGACTCGTCGGTGATGATGCAGAAACGGGTCATCTCGCTGGCGGTGCCGGCAGTGGTATTGATCGCCACCAGCGGCAACTGTGGCCGGGCCGAACGGTCGACCCCCTCGTAGTCGGCAATCTTGCCGCCATTGGTGGCGCACAGGGCGATGCCCTTGGCGCAGTCGTGGGGCGAGCCGCCGCCGAGGGAGATGACAAAATCGCATTGCTCGCGCAACAGCAGCGCCAGGCCCTGCTCGACGTTGGCGATGCTCGGATTGGGCTTGGCGCCATCGAACACCCGCGAGTCGATATCACGCACCGCCAATTGCTCGGCAAGGCGCGTGGCCACCCCGGCTTTCGCCAGGCCGGCATCGGTCACGATCAGGGCCTTGCGCAGGCGCAGGCCGACGATGGCGTCCAGCGCTTCCTTCAGGCAATCGATGCCCATGATGTTCACGGCGGGAATGAAAAACGTGCTGCTCATGGCGGATTCCTCATCTGGCGTCACTCAATGCATTCAGCATCCGCCGGTGACGGGCAGCACGTGTTGATCCAGGGCAATCTCAGCCGAGGAACAGGCGATACGCCGGATTATCGGTCTCGTCCCAGTAGCGATAGCCCATGGCGTCGAGCAGGCCCGGCAGGTCGCTGCGCTCGTCCTCCGGCACTTCCAGGGCGGCGAACACCCGGGCGTCGGCGGCACCGTGGTTGCGGTAGTGGAACAGGCTGATGTTCCAGCGCTTGCCCAGGCTTTCCAGGAAGCCCAGCAACGCCCCCGGACGCTCGGGGAATTCGAAGCGCAGCACGCGCTCGTCCGCGCCCGGCCCGGCATGGCCGCCGACGGTGTGGCGGATATGCAGCTTGGCCAGTTCATTGTCCGTCAGGTCGAGCACCTCGTAGCCCTGCTCCCGCAGGCTGGCCAGCAACGCCTCGCGCGGATCGCTGACCGGGTGGGTCTGCACGCCGACGAACAGCCGCGCCTCCTTGCCCGGGTAGTAGCGGTAGTTGAACTCGGTGATCTGGCGTCGGCCCAGGGCCTGGCAGAAGGCGCGGAAGCTGCCCGGGCGCTCGGGGATGGTCACCGCGATCACCGCCTCGCGCTGCTCGCCCAGTTCGGCGCGCTCGGCGACATGGCGCAGGCGGTCGAAGTTGACGTTGGCCCCGGAGTCGATCGCCACCAGGGTCTGCCCGCTGACACCACGGGCCGCCACGTACTTCTTGATCCCGGCCACGGCCAGGGCGCCGGACGGTTCGGTGATGGAGCGGGTGTCGTCGTAGATGTCCTTGATCGCCGCGCACAGCTCGTCGCTGCTCACCGTGATCACCTCGTCGACGTAGTGCCGGCAGATCTCGAAGCAATGGGCACCGATCTGCGCCACCGCCACGCCATCGGCAAAAGTGCCCACCTGCGGCAACACCACCCGCTCACCGGCAGCCAGGGCGGCCTGCAGGCAGTTGGAGTCCTGCGGCTCGACGCCGATCACCTTGACCTCGGGACGCAGGTATTTGACGTAGGCGGCGATCCCGGAGATCAGCCCGCCACCGCCCACCGGAACGAAGATCGCATCCAGCGCGCCCGGTTGCTGACGGAGGATTTCCATGGCCACGGTGCCCTGCCCGGCGATCACGTCCTGGTCGTCGAACGGCGGCACGAAGGTGGCGCCATCGCGCTGCGCCAGTTGCAGGGCATGGGCCAGGGCGCGGGGAAAGGCATCGCCGTGCAGCACCGCATGGCCGCCGCGGGAACGCACGCCCTCGACCTTCAGCGCCGGGGTGGTTTCCGGCATCACGATGGTGGCCTGGATGCCCAGCTCGCGGGCCGCCAGGGCCACCCCTTGGGCATGGTTGCCGGCGGACGCGGTGATCACGCCACGGGCGCGCTGTTCAGCGGTCAGCTGGCTGAGACGGTTGTAGGCGCCGCGGATCTTGAAGGAGAAGGTTGGTTGCAGGTCTTCGCGCTTGAGCAGCACCTGGTTGCCCAAGTGCGCCGACAGTGCGCGGGCAGGCTGCAGCGGCGTTTCAATGGCCAGGTCATACACCGGAGCGGAGAGGATCCGCCGCACGTAGTCCGACAGCAGGTTCAGGGCGCCAACGGGTGCGGTGGGGCAAGCGGTGAGGCTGGTCATCGGTAACTCCTGGTTTTTTCAAAGAGCCCAGGAGTCGAGAGAAAGAACCCGCCTCCAGGGCGGGTTCGGTGCAAGTGCCAGCTAGCCCGCCAATCCGATAATGGCGGTAATAATGCTGCTGGTTGGCAAGTGCGGGAAGGTATTCATGGAGGTCGAAACTAGCGAAACGTTTTTGCCAAGTCAACGATTGATTCAGAAAGTTGCCGAGAACACCCTCGCAAAGCCTTCAAGCGCACCAAAAGAGCCCACCCTGATTGGACAACGCCGGACTCCACTGCTTGTATCTAGTTCCTGCACCCATGCACCCGCGTATGACTCACTCAACTGAGAGGCCGGACCATGAGCGAAGGAATGCCCTGTAAAGTCATGATGGTTTTCGGCACCCGCCCGGAAGCGATCAAGATGGCGCCACTGGCCCGGGTCCTGCGCACATGGCCCGGCATCGAGCTGAACATCTGCTCCACCGGCCAGCACCGGGAAATGCTCCAGCAGGTCCTGCAGGACTTCGGCCTGAAGGTCGACGAAGACCTCCAGGTGATGACCCAGAACCAGACCCTCAACAGCCTTTCGCAACAGCTGCTGGCCCATATCGACGGCGCCTACGAGCGCTTCAAGCCACGCATCGTGCTGGTCCACGGCGACACCACCACCAGCTTCATCGCTGCCCTCGCCGCCTTCAACCGGCAGATTCCCATCGGCCATGTCGAGGCCGGCCTGCGCACCGGCAACCTGCGCCAGCCGTGGCCGGAAGAAGCCAACCGGCGCCTGACCGGAGTCATCGCCGACCTGCATTTCCCGCCGACCCGGGATTCGCGCGACAACCTGCTGCGCGAAGGCGTGCCGCTGGAGCATATGGAAGTCACCGGCAACACCGTGATCGATGCCCTGCTGTGGATGCGCGAACACCTCAAGCACACGGCCTGGCACCCCGCCGCCGACTCGCCACTGGCGGCCCTGCGCGACGACCAGCGCCTGATCCTGATCACCGGCCACCGCCGCGAGAACTTCGGTCCCGGCTTCGAGCGCATCTGCCTGGCCCTGGCGGAACTGGCCCTGCGCTACCCGGACGTGCAGTTCGTCTACCCGGTGCACCTCAACCCGCAGGTGCAGAAGGCCGTGTATTCGGTGCTGTCCAACCAGCCCAACATCCTCCTGGTGGCGCCGCAGGACTACCAGCATTTCGTCTGGCTGATGGACCGCGCCTACCTGATCCTCACCGACTCGGGTGGCGTCCAGGAAGAGGCGCCCGCCCTGGGCAAGCCGGTACTGGTGCTGCGCAAGGTCACCGAACGCCCGGCGGTGCTCGAAGGCGGCACGGTGATGCTGGTGGGCACCCACTCCGAACGCATCGTCAAGGAAACCCGCCACCTGCTCGATGACCCCGAGGCCTACGCGCGGATGAGCAAGGTGTTCTTCCCGGTGGGCGACGGCCACGCCAGCGAACGCATCGCCGAGCGCCTGCAGCGCTGGCTGGAGGAACACGCCAAGGGACCTGACGCCGCATGAGCCTGTTCTGGGTCGATGTCCTCACCTACATCCTGTTCGGCTTGAAGTGGCTGGCGATCATCCTCGCCAGCCTGATGTTCCTCCTCGGCCTCGATGACCTGTTCATCGACCTGGTCTACTGGGGCCGCAAGCTGATCCGCCGGTTCCGCATCTACGAGAAGCACGAGCGCGCCGACGAGAAGCGCCTGTTCGAGGCCAAGGAAAAGCCCCTGGCGATCATGGTCCCGGCCTGGAACGAGGTGGGCGTGGTCGGCGAGATGGCGCGCCTGGCCGCCTCGACCCTGGACTACGAGAACTACCAGATCTTCGTCGGCACCTATCCCAACGACCCGCAGACCCAGGCCGATGTCGACGCCGTGTGCCTGCACTACCCCAACGTGCACAAGGTGGTCTGCGCCCGCCCCGGCCCGACCAGCAAGGCCGACTGCCTGAACAACGTGATCGACGCCATCCTGCGTTTCGAGCGCGACGCGCGCATCGAGTTCGCCGGCTTCATCCTGCATGACGCCGAGGACGTGATCTCGCCGATGGAGCTGCGCCTGTACAACTACCTGCTGCCGAACAAGGACATGATCCAGATCCCGGTCTACCCCTTCGCCCCCGAGTGGCAGGGCTTCACCGCCGGGCACTATGTCGACGAGTTCGCCGAGAACCATGGCAAGGACGTCATCGTCCGCGAGGCGCTGACCGGCCAGGTGCCCAGCGCCGGGGTCGGCACCTGCTTCAGCCGCCGCGCCATCGGTGCCCTGCTGGAAGACGGCGATGGCATCGCCTTCGACGTACAGAGCCTGACCGAGGACTACGACATCGGCTTTCGCCTGAAGCAGAAAGGCATGAAGTGCATCTTCGCCCGCTACTCCATCAGCGACCCGCAACTGGCCCTGCAGCACACCTGGGTCCCTGGCATGAGCCGCGAGTTTTCCCAGGTGATCTGCGTGCGCGAGCACTTCCCGCGGGACTGGCAGCACGCTATCCGGCAGAAGTCGCGGTGGATCGTCGGCATCGTCTTCCAGGGCACCACCAACCTCGGCTGGAGCCGCAAGGGTGCGCTCAACTACTTCCTCTGGCGCGACCGCCGCGGCCTGTTCGCCTACCTGCTGAGTTTCCTGGTCAACCTGCTGCTTCTGGTGCTGCTGAGCATGTGGCTGATCACCCTGGTATTCCCCGAGGCCTGGCGCTTCCCCTCGATCCTGTCCGACAGCGCCCTGCTCAGCACCCTGCTCTGGCTCAACGGCTTGCTGCTGGTCAACCGCCTGTTCCAGCGCGGCTGGTTCGTCACCCGCTACTACGGGATCTTCCAGGGCCTGCTGTCGGCGCCACGGATGATGTGGAGCAACTTCGTCAACTTCTTCGCCAACGTCCGCGCCTTGCGCCAGGTCCTGGAAATGGGCGATTCGCGGCGGGTGGCCTGGGACAAGACCACCCACGAGTTCCCCGCCCTCGCCGCCCCGGCACGCACGCCGCTGGGCCATCGCCTGGTGGAGAAAGGGCTGCTCAGCGAGGACCAGCTGCAGGCGGCCATCACCGCCCCGGAACGCCGCCGTCTCGGGCGCGAGCTGCTGGTACGCGGGCTGATCGACAGCGAGCAACTGGTCGAGACCCTGGCCGAGCAGTTGGATATGCCCTGGGCGCCACTGAACCCGTTCCAGATCGACCGACAACTGATCGCCCAGTTGCCGCGCCACCTCGCCGTGCACTATGGAGTGCTGCCGGTGGCCGTGGAAGGCGAGACCCTGGTGCTGGCCAGCGAAAGTCCGGTCAGCCAGGTGTCCCTCGGTGCCATCAGCCGCCAGCTCAAGCGTCCGGTGAGCTGCCGCCTGGCCCCGCAGGGTCGGGTCACCCTCGGCCTGCGCTACAACTACCCCAGCCCCTGGCAGAAGGAGGAAACCCGGGAAATGCTCGCGGTACTCGAACGGCATCAGGACGACGCCGAGCTGATCGAGCGGGTCAGCCATCACCAGGTGCTGCTCGGCACCCTGCTGCAGACCCGCGGCATGGTCCCGGCGACCCTGTTCAACCAGGTGATGATCGATTTCCACCCGGAACGCACCAGCCTGGGCGACTACCTGATCGAGCGCGGCATCATCACCCGCCAGGTGCTGGAGGAAGCCCTGGCCGAACAGGCTGCCGAGCAGCAAGCGGCGCACCGGATCATCAAGGAGGTGGCATGAGTACGCGCCTGCCGCTGGCCGCCACCAGCCTGCTGCTATGCCTCTCCGGCCTGCAGGCCGTCGCCGCGCCGATGACCGATTTCGAGCGCTTCCGCAGCTACCCGTACATGGACCGCAGCTACCGCGAGGCGAAGAAGGACAACTGGGCGGAGGTGGAGCGCCTGACCCGCTACCTGCTGGATCGGGTGCCCAACAACGACGAGGCCCGTGCCCTGCTGATCCAGGCCATTGCCCATCAAGGCCGCTACCAGGAAGCCGAGGCAATGGCCGAGGCGCAAGGCCAGGACAGCGATGTGCTGCTGGAACTGCGCCTGGCCCGGATCGAGGAAGACCCACCCGCCGCCGACGTAGTCGAGCGCTGGATGAACGCCAGCCAGATCAACCAGCGCATTCGCCTGCGCCAGGCCTACAGCCTGAGCCTGGGCAAGCACTACGGCCCACAGCGGGCGCTGGACTGGTTGAACCAGTTGCGTCCGGGCCATGACGACAACATCCTGCGCCAGTCCCGGGCGACCTGGGCGGAACAGGTCGGCGACTGGGACGAAACCGTGCAGCAACTGGCACCGCTGGCCGCCAGCGGGCAGCTCGGCGCGGACGACTGGCAACGCCTGGCCAATGCCTACGTGCAGCGTCTCGACGATGCGCCGTTGCAGGCCCTGCTCAAGCAGGCGCCCTCCGAAGACGCCGCGCGCAAGACGCGCCTGGCCATGCTCGACCGCGCGGTCTCCATGGGCCATGAGCAACAGGCTCGGCGCTGGCTGCAAAGCCTGCCGGAAGCCGACCGCGACCAGCCGCAACACCGCGAGCAACTGCTGGAACTGGCGCGCCAGAGCGAAGACGGCGCGCTGGTGCAGGAACTGAGCAACGACCTCGGCAAATCCTGCCTGGACACCGCCGAATGGTTGTCGCGCAACGCGCCAGAGCATGCCCTGGAACAATTGCGCGAATGCCGTGCCGAGGACGACCCGAAGACCTGGCTGATCCTTGCCCAGCGCCTGCATGCCGCAGACCTCCTGCAAAACCAACGCTTGCCGGCGCCTTGGGACGCGCTGCGCCAGCAGCGGCTGCTGGAGGTGTGGCGCGAGGAAGGCCGCGACGACCTGGTCATGGCCTGGCTCGCCGCCCAACCCCAGACCCCGGCGATCCTCCAGCAGCGCGCCGAGCTATTGCAGCGCAGCGGACGCGGCAGCGATGCCAGCGCAGCCTGGGAACGTCTCTACCGGCAGACCGGCAGCCTGACCGCACTGGACCAGGCCACCTACCTGATGCTCAAGGCCGGACGCAACGACGCCGCCAGGGGCCTGCTGGAACAGGCGTGGGATCGCCATCAGGGCCGGCTTTCCGCGTCCTTGCTGCAGCGCCTGGCCGGGCTCTACAGCCAGACGGACGCACCGTTGGACGCCCGGCGCATCAGCGGCCTGGTGCCGCGGGTCGACGCCGCCAGCCGCGCCTTGCTGCTCGCCCGGCTCGCCGAAGCGGGCCAGTGTGACGCAGTGCGTGCGGCAATCCCCGGCGAGCCCGAGGAAATCGGCCAGTTGCGCGCCCTCGGACGCTGCGCGATGCCCGAGCGCCCGGGCGAAGCCGTGGTCTACTACCAGGCCGCCGAACGTCTTGGCGATCGCAGCAGCCGCCTGCCCCTGGCCTACGCCCTCGAAGCCGCCGGTGATTCCACCGGCGCCACGCGGATCTTCGACACCCTGCCCGCCACCGAATGGACCGACAATGCCCGCCTCACCGCCGCCCGCAGTGCCCTGAACGCCGGCAATGCCGAGCGTGCCGAACAGCACTGGCAGGCCGCCGGGCATCCGGCGGCAGATGACTGGGCCCTGGGCGCCAGCATCGCCCAGCGCCGCGGCGACCTGCCCCTGGCGCTGGAACGGCAGCGCCAGGCCCTGCAACGCCAGCCGCGGGCCGGGCACTACTACGACGCCTCGATCCTCGCCCAGCGCAACGGCGACCTGGCGCAAAGCAGCGCCTGGCTGGGCGAAGCGGTGCGTCTGGCGCCGGACAACCCGCGCTACCGCGCCGACTACGGCATGCGCCTGGCCGGTTCGCAGGACAAGAAGCAGCGGCGCCAGTCGATTGCCTATCTCGAACGGGCGACCCGCGACTTCCCCGAGGACTATCGCCTCGGCGAAACCCTGGCCTGGCGCTACGACGAAGTGGAAAACAGCGCCGCCGCCCGCCAGGAACTGCGCCGGGTCCTCGACGTGGAGCAGGACCTGGTGGACGGCGACGACGAATACGGCAGCCTCGAAGCGCGCAAGTACCGCCAGCGCCGCGCCCATGAAGCGCTGTCGCGGCGCGACACCGTGACTCTCACCAGCACCTGGTCGCCGGCCGGCACCTCGACCAACGACACCTTCCGCAACGAGCGCATCGACAGCCAGCGCCGCGCCCGTTCGCAGAACGTGCAGATGGCCATGTGGGACCATGCCCTCGGCGAAGAACCGAGCCGCAACGGCAGCACCCTGTCGGTCTACGGCCGCGTACTGTTCGGCGCCGGTGGCCGCAGCGACTACGCGCAGAGCATGGGCACCGGCGTCGGCCTGCGCTACAAGCCCCTGGGCCAGGCCAACCTCAATCTCTACGCCGAGCTGTATCACCAGCGCCAGATCGACGACGCGCACTACGACGGCCTGAGCCTCGGCCAGTTGTTCAGCCCGGGCAAGGTCGGCGGCAACTGGCGCGACCTGCGCAGCCATGCGCAGAGCAGCAACGACCTGCTGCTGCGGGCCACCGCTTCGTTCTTCGACCAGGGTGACTACCGCGCCGACTGGCGGGTCGACGAGGATGATTGGAACGAACGTTTCCTCTACCTCGACGCCGCCTGGTGGACCCGCGCCGGTGATCACCAATGGCTGTCGCGCTACCAGCAGGGGCACACCTGGAAACTGGACACCCGCTCGCCGCAGACCGTCATGCCCTACGGCTTTCTCGAATTCGGCAGCCAGGACCCGGGCAACGACTGGCGCCAGGACCTGCGCGCCGGGGTCGGCCTGCGCTGGCAATGGTGGTTCGACGATGACCGCTACAACGCCTACCGTGGCTCGCTCAAGGTGCGCAGCGAGTACCAGCAGTCCCTGGGTGGCAACCTTTACGAGCGCGCCAACGGCGTGCTGCTGGGCGTGGAGCTGACCTTCTGATGCGCCGGATCCTGCTGCTGTTGCTGTTCACCTGCCTGCCGGCCATGGCCGACCAGCGCATCATCTATCAACCCTTGACCCGCGATGCCGGGCTCAGCGCCGAGCAATGGCGCCAGCTGTGGCGCGACACCGTGCGCAATGGCGGGCGCACGCTGATCGTGCAATGGACGCGCTATGGCGACGAACGCTTCGGCGGTGCCGACGGCTGGCTCGCCAGCAGCCTGCGCCTGGCCCATGAGCAAGGGCTGGAACTGGTGATCGGGCTGCATCTGGACAGCGCCTACTACCAGCGCATCGACGAACTCGATGGCGCAGGGCTGGCGGCGTACTGGAAGGCCCAGCTGGGCGAATCCCTGGCCCAGCAACGCGAGGTTCGCGGCTGGAACCTGCCGGTGGCGGGCTGGTACCTGCCGATGGAACTGGACGACCTGCATTTCCAGGGCGAAGACCGGCGTGAAGCGCTGTTCACCCAGTTGCAGGAATTCAACCGCAAGCTCGATGCCCCCCTGCACCTCAGCGCGTTCACCGCCGGCAAGCTGGCGCCGGGGGTGCAGGCCAGATGGTTCGGGCAACTGGCCGGGTTGCACTTGAAACTCTGGTGGCAGGACGGCGCAGGCACCGGCCGCCTGCCGGCGCTGGTACGCCAGCAATATGCGACGGCGCTGCCCTGCGAGGTGGGGATCATTCGCGAAGCGTTTCGCCAGGTGAGCAAGGACGGCGAGCCGTTCCGGGCGGTGCCGATGAAGCCGGGGAACGGCGCCGGGTGTCATGCCGAGGCGGTGTTCGCCCTGAACTACCGGCCGTGGGCGAAGGTGCTGCCGAGCGCGCCATAGTCGTGAAGGACCGCTCCCACAGGGGCGGCGTTGTCTTGTCGGCTCCGGTATTTTGCTCGGCCAGCATGAACAGCGATGAGGCCTGTAAACAACCGAACTCAGGACAGCCATGTACAAAACCATCGAAGCCCAGGTCCGCCAACATATCCCGTCCGCTGCCGTGCGCGCGGAGTTCCGCCAGCACGACTTCGAGCGCCTGCGCGGCTTCTGCATCCTGATCTTCTGCCTGAGCATCGCCATCTGGATGCTCTTCGACCTGCTGGTCAGCTACATCGGCCGCCAGGGCTTCACCTGGCGCTCGGTGGCGCTGCTGGCGGGCATGGGCATCCTTACCGTGGTCCTGCTGTTCGTGCGCAATGCCTGGCAGTTCAGCCTGCTCAACCTGCTCTTCGTCAGCCTCATGGCCTTTGCCGTGCGCCTGGTGGTGGACGGCACCCCGGAGGACTTCCAGGCCGGCTGGCTGATCATGGCCGCGTCGAGCATCCTCTATTCCATCTCGGTGCTGCCGGTGCGGCGCTGGTCGTTCTTTGCCTCGGCGCTGGTCACCTGGCTGCTGCTCAACCCGTTCCAGGCCGACGGCACCGAACCCTTCGACCTGCGCGGGTTGATGATCATCAGCTACGCCGCCTTCATCACCGGCCTGACCCTGCACAGCTACATCGTCCTGCGCCAGGCCAAGCTGCAGAATTTCCACATGTCACGCCTGCTGCTGGACCAGGCCTATGTCGACGTGCTCACCGAGATCCCCAACCGGCGCGCCTTCGTCACCCAGGCCGAGCGCCACATGAGCGACGCCAGCGAGGGCGCAGGTCGCTACCTGGCGATGATCGACGTGGACAACTTCAAGAAGGTCAACGACCAGTTCGGCCATGACAGCGGCGACGTGGTGCTCAAGCGCATCGCCACCAACATCAGGTCGAGCATGGGCGAGTTCGTCTATGCGCGGCTGGGTGGCGAAGAGTTCGTCATCTACCTCTGGGGCCTCGACCAGGCCGCCACCGAGGCGCGGGTCGCCGCGCTGTGTGCGTTGGTGCGGGATACCCCGGGCGAGCATCCGGTGACGGTGAGCATCGGCCTCACGCGCATGGAGGCCGGCGACAGCCTGAGCAATGCCCTCGCCCGGGCCGACGCCGCACTGTATGACGCCAAGCATGCAGGCAAGGACCGTTACGTGCTGTGGCGCGAGCCGGCAGCGATCGCCTAGGCCAGCCCGCCAAAGCGCTTGTAGAACGCCTCGCCCGCCTCGGGCAGCGGGCCGTCGGCGGTCTCCATCGCCGCCTCCAGCCACTGTTCCGCCGCGCCGTGGATCAGCCGATAGATGTTGCGGCACAGCTGGCGCGCGGCACGGCCTTCCCAATCCCCAGGAAGGAGTTCGTCCGGCAACTGCGGATCCCGCAGGAGCAGCTTGCGGTACTCATGGATCAACAGCACCCGGGCCAGGAAGCAGGCCTTGGGATCGAGGCTGTCCTGTTCCTTGAGGCTTTGCCACAGCGGACGGAACAGCTGGATGAACTCGCTGTAGTGCGTGGCCAGCTCGTCGATCTTCCAGCTTTCCCGCACCTGCATGCGCAGGGCCTTGGAGGCCAGCACGTCCTGGGCGGTGGTCTCAAAGAGGATGGTTTCCTCCTGCACGCCGAGGTCCTGCAAGGTGGCGTTGATGTCGGCACGCTCGTAGCGCGGGCAGCCGAGGATCCCTGGCGAAATCGCGCCGAAGCCCTGCCACTCCAGTTCCTCGCGGACTTCCTTGCGCTTGTCCTGGGGCACCTGGGTCAGCATTGCCAGGCACCAGGAACCGTCCCAGGCCGGCGGATTGGCCGCATAGACGCGCTTGAAGGCCTTCTCGAAACGCCGCCGGCCGGTGCCGGTCAGGCTGTAGTAGCTGCGCCGCCCGACCTTCTCGGCGGTCAGCCAGTTTTCCTTGGTCAGGCGGAAGATCGAGGTACGGATCAGCCGTTCGTTGATGCCCATGGGCTCCAGCAGCTGGATCAGGCTGCCCAGCCACACGGTGCCGCCGCGGGGCTCGATGGCATCGCCGTAGAGCGTGATGATCAGGGAACTGGCGCGGATCGGGGTCTGTTGCTGAAAGCGCTCGATCAGCTGGTCCAGCGGGGTGAGGGACGACATAGGCGTTCCGGTCGAAAAAGGAAGGAATATACCCGCGCGCCCGCAGCATGACCATGCTCCGGGCGCGCCAGCGGTTCAGGCGCCGCCCGGCACCTTCGGGCGCACCGCGTCGTCACGGTAGCGCCCGCGCCCGGCTTCGATCTCGCTCAGGGGCTGGCATTCAAGCATCGACTCCAGGCAGCGCCGGGTCAGTTGCTGGTAGGCGCGGGTGCCGGTCTGCTTCCAGCTCACCTCGTCGTCGCTCAGGCGCCGGGTGACCTTGGCCGGCGAGCCCAGTACCAGCGACTGCTCTTCGCAGTGGAAGCCGGCTTTGACCAGGGCGCCGGCGGAAACGATGCAGCGCGGTGCGATATGAGCGTTGTCCAGCACCACGGCATTCATGCCGATCAAAGCGTCCTCGCCGACCCGGCAGCCGTGCAGCACCGCGCCATGGCCGACATGGCCGTTGCGCTCCACCACTGTGTCGCTAGCGGGAAAACCATGCATGACGCAGGTGTCCTGCAGATTGGCGCCCTCCTCCAGGACGATCCGCCCGAAGTCGCCGCGCAACGCCGCCAGCGGCCCGACGTAGCAATGCGGGCCAATGATCACATCGCCGATCAGCACCGCCGACGGGTGCACGTAGGCGGTGGGATGAACCACCGGGGTCAGGCCATCGATGCTGTAACAAGTCATGACTGTTTTCCTCGAAAATGATACGCAACATACAAATTCATGAATCGTATTAATTCCTTGATCAACCAAGGAATAACGTGGTTTCCCCGATAGATCAATCTCTCATTAGACACATTTTTATTTTTCATTGTTGTTTTTCTGTATCGCATTATGCCTATACTCTGGCGAAACGGCCATCGAGCCCGTCCAACAAAAACGCCGGCCAGTGAGCCGGTGCGCCTTGCGAGGAAGCCGTCATGCCGCACACCCTTGTGGTGCAGGCCCATCAGGCCGTCTGCCTGATCACCCTGCATCGTCCGCAAGCACTGAATGCCCTCACCACCGAGCTGCTCGGCGAGCTGGCTGCCGAACTGCAACGCTGCGCCGACGACCCGCAGGTCCGCGCCGTGGTCCTCACCGGCAGCCGCAAGGCCTTCGCCGCCGGTGCCGACCTCAATGAAATGGCCGAGCGCGACCTGGTCGGCATGCTCGACGACCCGCGCCAGGCCCACTGGCAGCAGATCACCCGCTTCCCCAAACCGCTGATCGCCGCGGTCAACGGCTACGCCCTGGGCGGTGGCTGCGAGCTGGCCATGCACGCCGACATCCTTATCGCTGGCGACGACGCCCAGTTCGGCCAGCCGGAAATCAACCTGGGGATCATGCCCGGGGCCGGCGGTACCCAGCGCCTGCTGCGGGCGGTGGGCAAGTCGCTGGCGATGCAGATGGTCTTGAGCGGGGAAGCCATAGGTGCCCGCCGCGCCCTGGATGCCGGCCTGGTCAGCGAGATCACTCCGCCCGAACTCACCGTCGAGCGCGCCCTGCAGGTGGCCCAGCGCATCGCTGCCAAGGCGCCGCTGGCCGTGCGCCTGGCCAAGGAAGCGCTGCTCAAGGCCCAGGACGTCGACCTGGCCAGCGGCCTGCGCTTCGAGCGCCACGCCTTCACCCTGCTGGCCGGTACCGCCGACCGCAACGAAGGCATCCGTGCCTTCCAGGACAAGCGTCCCGCCGAATTCCTGGGCCGTTGAGCCCGTCTACCCGCACGCCGAGAGCAGCCTTATGAGCTTCCAGCACATCCTGTTTTCCATCGAGGCCGGGGTCGCCACCCTGAGCCTCAACCGTCCCGAGCAACTCAACAGCTTCAACGCCCTGATGCACCAGGAGGTGCGCGAGGCCCTGAAAGCGGTGCAGAACAACGCCGAGGTGCGCGTCCTCCTGCTCACCGGCGAAGGCCGCGGCTTCTGCGCCGGGCAGGACCTCAGCGACCGCAACGTCGCCCCGGGGGCTGAAATGCCCGACCTGGGCCTGTCCATCGAGCGCTTCTACAACCCGCTGGTACGCACCCTGCGCGAACTGCCGATCCCGGTGATCTGCGCGGTCAACGGCGTGGCCGCCGGGGCCGGGGCCAACCTGCCGCTGGCCTGCGACCTGGTCCTGGCCGCGCGCTCGGCGAGCTTTATCCAGGCGTTCTGCAAGATCGGCCTGATCCCCGATTCCGGTGGCACCTGGGCGCTGCCGCGCCTGGTCGGCATGGCCCGGGCCAAGGCGCTGGCCCTGCTGGGCGAACGCCTGAGCGCCGAGCAGGCGCTGGAATGGGGCCTGATCTACCGCGTGGTGGACGATGCCGAACTGCGCGACCAGGCCATTGCCCTCGCCCGCCAGCTGGCCACCCAGCCCACCTACGGCCTGGGCCTGATCAAGCGCAGCCTGCACGCCAGCCAGGACAACACGTTCGAGGAGCAACTGACCCTGGAGCGCGACCTGCAACGCCTGGCCGGGCGCAGCGAGGACTACCGCGAGGGCGTCGCCGCCTTCATGGAAAAACGCACGCCGGCGTTCAAGGGGTACTGAGGCGATGAGCGCACTGAATACTAACGTGGTGGTCGCGGTGATCGGCGCCGGCGCCATGGGTGCCGGGATCGCCCAGGTCGCCGCCAGCGCCGGGCACCGGGTGCTCCTGCATGACAACCGCCCCGGCGCGGCCGCCCAGGCCATCGACGGCATCGGCAAGCAATTGGTCCGGCGCGTGGAGAACGGCAAGCTGGCCGCCAGCGCACGGGATGCCTGCGTGAACGCCCTGGTGCCGGTGGAAGCACTGGAACAGCTGGCGGACGCCGGCCTGGTGATCGAAGCCATCGTCGAGAACCTGGAGATCAAGCAGGACCTGCTGCGCCAGCTGGAAACCATCTGCCGCGACGACTGCATCCTCGCCAGCAACACTTCGTCGATCTCCATCACCCGCCTCGGCGCCGGCATGGCTCGCCCGGAGCGCCTGGTGGGCATGCATTTCTTCAACCCGGCGCCGGTGATGGCGCTGGTGGAGGTGATCAAGGGCCTGGCCAGCGATCCGGCGGTGGTCGACTGCGTGCTCGCCACGGCCACCGCCTGGGGCAAGAAAGCGGTGCTGGCGCGCTCCACTCCCGGCTTCATCGTCAACCGCGTGGCCCGGCCCTTCTACGCCGAAAGCCTGCGCCTGCTGCAGGAAGGCGTGGCCGACTGCGCCAGCCTCGATGCCTTGCTGCGCGAGGCCGGCGGCTTTGCCATGGGCGCCTTCGAACTGACCGACCTGATCGGCCATGACGTCAACTACGCGGTGACCTGCTCGGTGTTCGACGCCTATTACCAGGACATGCGCTTCCAGCCGTCGCAGATCCAGAAGGAACTGGTGGACGCCGGGCACTTCGGGCGCAAGAGCGGGCGCGGTTTCTATGACTATCGCGAAGGCGCCGAGCGGCCGCAGGCAGCAAGCCTGCAGAGCAACTCCAGGGTGCCGGAGGTGATCGTCGAAGGCGAAGCCGGTCCGCTGCAGGGGCTGTTGGAGCGACTGACCGGCGCCGGCATCAAGGTCAGTCACCGTGCCGGCCGTGGCCTGCTGCGGGTCGGCGCGGCCACGGTAGCCCTGAGCGACGGCCGTCTCGCCGCGCAACGCCGCGCCGATCAAGGCCTGGACAATCTGGTGCTGCTGGACCTGGCCCTGGACTACGCGCGCTGCACCCGCCTCGGCATCACCTGGGCCAGCGGCACCGACGCGGATGCTGTGGACCAGGTGGTCGCCCTGCTCGCCCACGCCGGCATCGCCGTCACCCCGTTGCGCGACAGCCCGGCCCTGTGCGTGCTGCGCACCGTGGCCATGCTCGCCAACGAAGCCGCCGACGCCCTGCTGCAAGGCGTGGCCTCGGCGGCGGATATCGACCTGGCCATGCGTGCCGGGGTCAATTACCCGCGCGGGCCGCTGGCCTGGGCCGACCAGCTCGGCAGCGGCCTGCTGGTGGACGTGCTCGGCCACCTGCAAGCCGTCTACGGCGAAGAACGCTACCGCCCCTCCCTGCAACTGCGCCGGCAACTGGCCGAAGGAGTGACCTTTCATGAATGACCGTCTGGATCTGGCCAGCCGCTGCGCCCAGGCCCTCTACGACCGCGATGCCGCCAGCCAGGGCCTGGGCATGCGCCTGCTGGCCAGCGGCCCGGGCAGCGCCACGGTGGGCATGAGCGTACGCGCCGACATGCTGCAGGGGCACAACACCTGCCATGGCGGCTTCCTCTTCGCCCTGGCCGACTCGGCCTTCGCCTTTGCCTGCAACAGCCACAACGACGCCACCGTGGCCCAGGGCTGCAGCATCGACTACGTCGCCCCGGCCTTTGCCGGCGACACCCTCACCGCCCGCTGCAACGAACTGAGCCGGGGCAAGCGCACCGGCGTCTATGACGTGCGCATCGAGAACCAGCACGGCCAGCTGATCGCGCTGTTTCGTGGCAAGTCCTACCAGATACGCGGCAGCGTGCTCGCCGAGGAGACCCTGAAATGAACGACGCCCTGATCATCGATGCCGTGCGCACGCCCATCGGCCGCTATGCCGGCGCCCTCAGCAGCGTGCGCGCCGACGACCTCGGCGCGGTGCCGCTGCGCGCCCTGATGCAGCGCCACCCGCAGGTGGACTGGAACGAGGTGGACGAGGTGTTCTACGGCTGCGCCAACCAGGCCGGCGAGGACAACCGCAATGTAGCGCGCATGTCGGCGCTGCTGGCCGGGCTGCCGGTGAGCGTGCCTGGCGTGACGCTGAACCGGCTCTGCGCCTCCGGCCTCGAAGCCGTGGGCGCGGCGGCGCGGGCGATCCGCTGCGGCGAGGCCGGGCTGGTGCTGGCCGGGGGTGTCGAGTCGATGTCCCGCGCACCCTTGGTGATGGGCAAGGCCGAAAGCGCCTTCTCACGCAGCGCCGAGCTGTTCGACACCACCATCGGCTGGCGCTTCGTCAACCCGCTGATGGAGCAGCATTACGGCATCGACAGCATGCCGGAGACGGCCGAGAACGTCGCCGAGCAGTTCAACATCAGCCGTGCCGACCAGGATGCCTTCGCCTTGCGCAGCCAGCAGCGCGCGGTGGCAGCCCAGGCCAGCGGGCGCCTGGCGGCCGAGATCGTCCCGGTGCAGATTCCACAGCGCAAGGGGCCGGCCAGGGTGGTCGAGCAGGACGAACATCCCCGCGCCGACACCACCCTGGAACAGCTGCAACGCCTCGGCACGCCCTTCCGGGTCGGCGGCAGCATCACCGCCGGCAACGCCTCGGGCGTCAACGACGGTGCCTGCGCCCTGCTCCTGGCCAGCCGCAAGGTCGCCGCGCGCCATGGCCTCAAGGCCCGTGGCCGGGTCGTGGGCATGAGCAGCGCCGGCGTGGAACCGCGGATCATGGGCATCGGCCCGGTGCCGGCGACGCGCAAGGTGCTGGAACTGACCGGCCTGTCCCTGGCCGACATGGACGTCATCGAGCTCAACGAAGCCTTCGCCGCCCAGGGCCTGGCGGTACTGCGGGAACTGGGCGTGGCCGACGACGATCCACGGGTCAACCCCAACGGTGGCGCCATCGCCCTCGGTCACCCCCTGGGCATGAGCGGCGCGCGCCTGGTCACCACCGCCCTGCACGAGCTGGAACGGCGCCAGGGCCGCTACGCCCTGTGCACCCTGTGCATCGGTGTCGGCCAGGGCCTGGCCATGGTGATCGAACGTCTCGACGACTGAATACAGAACGCTCCCGGGCGCCGGGTTATGCTTGGCGCCACGCACTCACAAGAACAACATGCAGAGTGAACCCATGAACATGCAGCTTGCCCCCGCCTCCGTGCTCGACCCGATGGAAACCGCCAGCATCGATGAACTCCGTGCCCACCAGCTGCAACGCCTGCGCTGGAGCCTGGACCACGCGTACCAGAACGTGCCGATGTACCGCCAGCGCTTCGACGAGCTGGGCGTGCACCCGTCCGACCTGAAGGATTTCACCGACCTGGCGAAATTCCCCTTTACCGTGAAAAACGACCTGCGCGACAACTACCCCTTCGGCATGTTCGCCGTGCCCCAGCACGACATCGTGCGCCTGCACGCCTCCAGCGGCACCACCGGCAAGCCGACGGTGGTCGGCTACACGCAGAATGACATCGACACCTGGGCCGACCTGGTGGCCCGCTCGATCCGCGCCGCCGGCGGACGCAAGGGTGACAAGGTCCACGTGTCCTACGGCTACGGCCTGTTCACCGGCGGCCTGGGCGCGCACTACGGTGCCGAGCGCCTGGGTTGCACGGTGATCCCCATGTCCGGCGGGCAGACCGAGAAACAGGTGCAACTGATCCGTGATTTCCAGCCGGACATCATCATGGTCACGCCGTCGTACATGCTCAACCTGGCCGACGAGATCGAGCGCCAGGGCATCGACCCGCACAAGCTGGCCCTGCGCCTGGGCATCTTCGGCGCCGAGCCGTGGACCCCGGAGCTGCGGGCGGCGATCGAGGCGCGCATGGGTATCACCGCCCTGGACATCTATGGCCTCTCGGAAATCATGGGCCCGGGCGTGGCCATGGAATGCGCCGAGAGCCGCGACGGGCCGACGGTGTGGGAGGACCATTTCTATCCGGAGATCATCGACCCGGTGACCGGCGCGGTGCTGCCGGACGGCGAGCTGGGCGAACTGGTGTTCACCACCCTGAGCAAGGAAGCGCTGCCGATGGTGCGCTACCGCACCCGCGACCTGACCCGCCTGCTGCCGGGCACGGCACGTCCGATGCGGCGCATCGACAAGATCACCGGGCGCAGCGACGACATGCTGATCATCCGCGGGGTCAACGTGTTCCCGACCCAGGTCGAGGAACAGGTGCTCAAGGTCAAGCAGCTTGCCGAATGCTACGAGATCCACCTGTATCGCAACGGCAACCTGGACAGCATCGACATCCATGTCGAACTGCGCGGCGAGCACCAGCATTTTGCCGAGGCGCAGCAGAAGGAGGTGTGCGCGGAGCTGAGCCGGCATATCAAGACCCATATCGGCATCAGCTCGCGGATCGTGTTGCAGCCGGCGTATTCGATCAAGCGATCGGAGGGCAAGGCTTGTCATGTGTATGACAAGCGCAAGCAGGCGAGCTGAAACAAATCAAGGCCTTACACGGCCCTGTGGGAGCGGGTTCACCCCCGATTACGGTGGGGTGGTCCAAGACGCCAACCCCGGGGTAACCCCGCCCAAACGGTCGGGGGCCCACCGAGGGCGG